>NZ_JBHVET010001099.1:0-1933 GCF_042802135.1 Kitasatospora sp. NPDC057512 | reverse complement strand
GCTCCGTGTGTCCGGGTTCGGGCGCCGCGCCGGATGGAGAATAGGCGAGCCGGTCGGTGCGTCACAGGTGTATCGCCGGAGTCGGGGCCTCGGATGCCGATTCGTGACGTGCCGTCAGGGCGGCTGCGGGGGCCGGCCGGCGGTCTCAGGGGGCCGGTCCCGGGTCAGCCGGCCGGGCCGCTCCAGACGACGTCCTTGTACTCGGTGCCCATGGTGTGGTCGAAGCGGACGGAGAACGGGTCGCCCGCGCCGGCCGGCAGGGCGTACGCGGTCAGTCCGACGGCCTCCTCGCCCGGGGCCAGGGACTTGGTGAGGATCTTCATCCGTCCGCTGCCGTCGATCAGGGTGAAGACGAGGTTGCCCTTGGCGTCCCGGACGGTGGGCAGCCCCGAGCCGAGGAGCGAGACCTCCGCGGACCCGGTGTTGACGACGGTGATCCTCACCTGGACGATCGTGGCGTCCTTGGGGATCTCGCCCACGCCCCCGCGCGGGACGTACGGCTCCGGCGCGGCCATCGTGACCTTCAGCCCGTCCGGGTAGGTGTAGGACTGGCCGAACGGCAGCCGCCGGGCCCGCTCGTCCGCGGCCCGCTTCTCCTGCTCGGCCGCGAGCCGCTGGCGCTCGGCCTCGATCCGCGCCTTCTCCTTGGCCGCCCGCTCCTCGGCGGCCTTGGTCGCGGTCTCGAAGCGGATGCGCGCGGCGTCCGCCTGCGCCTTCTGCTCCTTGCGGACCTCCTGCACCCGGTTCACGACCAGCACGCCGGTGCCGACCGAGACCAGCAGGCCGGTGACTCCCAGGACCACGCCCGCCAGGGCCATCGCCCGGTTGGCCGCCAGGCCCTTGCGCACGTGGCCCAGGGCGATCGCGCCGAAGACCACGGCCAGCAGGGCGGGCAGCCAGGACAGCCAGAACAGGATGATGGTCAGGCCGAGGACGACACCGACGATCCCGAGCACCATGGCCGCGATGCCCAGGCCGTTGCGGGGCTGCGGCGCGGGCGCCGGCATCGCGTAGGGCGGCCAGTACGGCGCGCCGGGGGCCTGACCGGGGGCCTGACCCGGTATCTGCCCGGGGACCGCGGCGGGGGCGTGAGCGGGGGCAGGGCCGGGGCCGGGGCCGGCGCCGGGGACCGTGGGGGCCGCGTCCTGGCCCTGGCCCGGCGGCGCCCACGGGTCGGCGACGGCCGGCTCCGCGGCAGGCTGCGGGCTGCTGTCGGGCGGGACGGGAACGGTCATGCGGAATCCTTCGAGGACGTGGGGACGGCGGGCGGGCCGCTGTTCGGCCCCGGGTCGGGGCCTGCGGCCCGGCCCCCGCGGGACGGCCGCCGCTCCGGGCCGGTCCCGCGCGTCAACCCCCTGGGAGGGGACGCCGGCCGGGCCGGCGAGTGATCAACATACAGGTGCCCAGCGAGCGCCCCGACGCCGCGGTCCGGCCCGGCGGCGGCCTCCCGGCCGGGCGCCCCGGCGCCGAGGAGCCGCGGTCGGCGCGCGGGCTTCACCCAGGGCGGAACTCCGTGCTCTTCCCCCGGGGCGTCAAGTCCCTAGGCTGTGAGGGGTGAGCACCCATGCGCCGAACGAAGCCCGCGTCATCCCCCTGCGCCCGCAGGCCCAGCCGCCCGCGGACGGCGGGCGGTCCCGTCCCCCGCTGACGGCGCCCGTACGGCGGGAGCCGCTGTGGCGCGATGTCGTCGGCGACGTGCTGCGGCGCGAGCGGCTCACCCAGGAGCGCACGCTGAAGGACGTCGCGGAGGCGGCCCGGATCTCGATGCCGTACCTGTCGGAGCTGGAGCGCGGGCGCAAGGAGGCCTCCTCCGAGGTGCTCGCGGCGGCGGCCCGGGCACTGGGGCTCGGCCTCGCGGACCTGCTCTCGCTCGCCCAGGACGAACTGGCCCGCTACGCCGCCGCGCCGAGCCGGACGGGCCGGGGCCGTGCCT
>NZ_JBHVET010001098.1:0-1935 GCF_042802135.1 Kitasatospora sp. NPDC057512 | reverse complement strand
TACACCACCCTCACCACCGCCAAAAACACCTACGACCCCACCCACACCCTCACCCCCGGCCAAAACATCTTCCCCTAACACACAAACAACAACCCGAAATACGCGTCCGTAGGAATAGGAAATCCCCCGTCGCACGCCCCAATTCGCCGACCGAAAGGCCGAATTCCCCATGCATGCCATCCACCACACCGACCGGGCCATCCTGGACCACCCCACCCACGCCGTCTGGGAGGCCATCGTCAACGAACTCAACGGCAGGACCACCTGGTGGCACCCCCACAACACCCACCAGCCCGGGCCCACCGGACCCCAGCAGGAGGGCGGCACCACCACGACCACCATCCACACGGGTGGCGTCGGGAAACCCGGTCCCAAGCTCCGGTTCACCTCCACCACCACCCACGCGACGCCCGACGCCCGGCTGACCCAGAGCCACACCGGCCACTTCCACGGCACGACGACCTACCAGCTCACGCCCCACAACGACGGCGCCCAGACCCTCCTCACCGTCACCTTCGCCACCACGCCGCACGGCCTCGCCAAGTTCCTCCACAAGCTCACCAACCTCACCGCCAAGCACACCACCGCCACCCAGCGCGCCCTGAGCAACCTCCGCCACCACCTCGACAGCCAGAAGTAAGAACCGTCACCGGAAGAGGAAAAGGAAGAGGAAGAGGAGGCCCGCCGTGACCATCACCGAGATCCACACGCTGCCCGCCCAGCACGCCGTCACCACCACCGACCACGCCGCGACCACCGACGACCGCGCGCGGCTCGCCATCACCGTCCACCAGCCGGGCGAACCCGACCCGAGCCGGCCGTTGGTGGTGCTCGTCCACGGCTGGGCCGCGTCCCGGACCGTGTGGCACGCCACCGCGCACCAGCTGGCGGCGGCCGGGCACACGGTGGCCACGTACGACCAGCGCGGTCACGCCTCCTCGACGGCCGGGCGGGAGCCGATCAGCATCGAGCGGCTGGCGCGGGACCTGGACACCGTGGTCGGGACGCTCACCACGCCGGAGCGGCCGGTCGTGGTGGTGGGGCACTCCGGTGGCGGGTACGCGGCGCTGGCCTGGGCGGCGGGGCTGTCCGCGACGGGGCCGTCCGCCGCGACGGGTGGGGCAAGTGTCAAGCGGCTGGCCGGACTTGTTCTGGTGTCGACGGCTTCGCACGGGCAGAACACGCCGGCGAACGAGGTCAAGATGATGGGGTCGAAGCTGTTCAGCCGGGCCCTGGGGACGCCGTGGCTGGGCCGTCGGCTGCTCGGCGGGACGCACGGGCCGAGCGCCACCCTGGCGGCGCGGGAGGCCAACCGCCGGTTGTTCGCCGGCACGGCGCCGGCGGTCCGGGCCGCCTGTTTCGCGTCGACCCAGGAGATGGACCAGCGTGCGGGCCTGGCCGGGATCACGGCGCCGACGGCGGTCATCACCGGGACCGAGGACAAGATCGTGAAGCCCAGCTTCAGCCAGGAGCTCGCCTCGGCGCTGCCGCACGCCGAGCTGCACCGGATTCCCGGCACCGGCCACATGGTGCCGCTGGAGACCCCGCAGCACATCGCGTACCACGTCCACCAGTTGGTCACGGCCGGCCGCTGACGACCGTGACCACCACCGCCCCCGCCGGCGTCCTGGCCGCGCTGCTCCCGCCCCACGTCCACTGCGCCGAGGCCTTCGGCGCCCCGTCCGAGGAGCGGCTGCTGCCGTTGGAGGCGGCGTACATCCAGGACCGTTCGCCGCGCCGCCGACGGCAGTTCGCCACCGCCCGGGCGCTGGCCCGCCAGGCGCTCGGCGCTCTCGGGCACCCGCCGGTGCCGCTGCTGCCCGGGCCCGGCGGGGCGCCCCGGTGGCCGGCGGGTGTCACGGGCAGCATCACCCACACGGACGGGTACACGGCCTGCGCGGTCGCCGGTACCGGGCGGCTCACCTCGCTCGGGAT
>NZ_JBHVET010001097.1:0-1936 GCF_042802135.1 Kitasatospora sp. NPDC057512 | reverse complement strand
ACCACCAGGTTCCGGGCCCTTCCCCATGTCGTTCCGTCGGACGGCTCAGCCGAGCCGCGACTCCGCCCGCCGGGCGCGGACGTCGCCGACCTTCTGCCCCACCTTGCGGCGGATGACCAGCAGCGGCGCCATCGCGGCGAGCGTGATCTGGGCGAACGCGCCGACGTGCATCAGGCTGTCGCCGCCGGGCAGCCCGGTCGCCCAGGCGGCCAGGCAGCCGATCGCGACGACGACCCAGCAGAGCGTGGCGGTGGCCAGCAGCCCCTGCGGCTTCGGGTACTCGATCCGGCTGACCATCAGGTACGCGGCGCCGAAGATGGCGAGCAGACCGGGCAGGAACGGCGGGTCGAGCAGCACGATGGCGATCACCGTCATCGCGCCCATCGGGCAGGGCATGCCCTGGAACACCCCGGGCCGCATCTTGACCGCCGAGAAGCGGGCCAGCCGCAGGACCACCGCGAGCAGCACGGTCAGCGCGATCAGCGCCGACAGCTTGCTGTTGGAGCCCGGGGAGACCATGCCCCAGACCGCGACGAAGTAGGCCGGCGCGATGCCGAAGCTGATCAGGTCCGCCAGGTTGTCCAGTTCCGCCCCGAGGGCGGAGGAGCGCAGCTTGCGCGCCACCAGCCCGTCGAAGAGGTCGCACATCGAGCCGATCAGCAGCAGCGTGACCGCGGTGGCGGCGCTGTGCCGGTCCGGAGCGGCGTCCGGGTTGGTGATGTGCGGGACCAGGACCCCGGTGGTGATCGAGTAGATCGCCAGGAAGCCGCAGACGGCGTTCCCCAGGGTCAGGAAGTCGGCCGTGGACAGGTGCTGGGGAGAGCGTGGGGCCCGCAGCTCGCGGTCCCGTGCCCAGCGGCGGCGGCGCAGGGCCGTCTCCTCGTCGTCCAGGCCGACGATTGTCTCAGGATCAGTCACGGTCAAGGCGCGTCACCCCGGCTGTGGTCTTCTGGCCGACCTCGACGCCGACCTCGACGCCGGCCGGCAGGTAGGTGTCGACCCGGGACCCGAACCGGATCAGACCGATCCGGTCGCCCTGCTCGACCTTGGTTCCGGCGTCCACGTACGGCACGATGCGGCGGGCCACGGCCCCCGCGATCTGGACCATCTCGATGTCGCCGAGCTCGGTGTCGAAGTGCCAGACGACCCGCTCGTTCTGGTCGCTGTCCTTGTTGAACGCGGGGACGAAGCCGCCCGCGACGTGCTCGACCGACGTCACGGTGCCCGGCAGGGGCGCGCGGTTGACGTGGACGTTCAGCGGGCTCATGAAGATCGCGACCCGGGTGCGGCCGTCCGGCCAGGCGTCGATGCTCTGCACCACGCCGTCGGCGGGGGAGATCACTCTGCCCGTGCCGATCTCACGCTCGGGGTCGCGGAAGAACCACAGCATGCCCGCGCCGAGGGCACAGGCGGGTACCGCAGCCAGGGCCCACTTGCCGCTGCGCCGGGTGAGGGCGGTGGTCACGGCGGCCGTGGCGAGGGTGGGGACGAACCAGGGGGTGGCTCCGCGCGCGATGGTCACGCGGGGTCGCCGACCGGCCGTCGGGGCTGCGAGGGCATCGCGGTCCGTGACGGAGGTGTGAGGGGACGGGCTGATGGGCATCGAAGACCTTTGTCGCGGGGGATCATGGCCGCTGGACGGGGGCCACCGCGGAATCGGTAATAGAGGGACGGCTTGCTGTCCCGGTGGATGCTATCGGGAGCAGACGGTGGGTGGGCAACCCGCCTGCTCGTTCATGTGTCCGGTGGCGGCGCGTGTGCGCGTCCACTCCTACGACCGTAGCTCGGCCCGGTCCGGTTCCCAAGGGACCCGACAGGGCTGGTGACTCTTGTCTCAACGGGTGCGCGGACGGAACCCGGCGGACGAAACGGCCGTAGCGGCCGGAAGCGGGTGTGCGGAAGCGGCCGCAGGGCGCGTCGTTGCAGCAGTACGCCC
>NZ_JBHVET010001096.1:0-1937 GCF_042802135.1 Kitasatospora sp. NPDC057512 | reverse complement strand
CCCGGCTCCAGCGGGCCGCCACGCTCGCCGCCCTGCTGCGCCCGACCGCCCCGGTGCTGCTCTCCTCGGCCTGGATGGGCGGGGTGACCAGCCTGGTCGCCGCCGCCCTGGCGGACCGGCTGGGCGGGGCCGAGCGGATCGAGACCGCCATCCGCTGGGACCTCGCGGACCGGGCCGGCGCCGACTCGGTGGAGTTCATGGACCGCCTGGGGCTCGACTACGAGGTGGTGCAGGACGGTCGGCGCCGCTCCGTCGTCCCGCTCAGCCGCCCGCGGACCGTCCGCATCGGCGACGCCCCGACGCTGGTCGCCGGGATCGACACCCCCGAGCAGTTCACCCTCCCGCTCACCCTGGGCACCACCACCGCCGCCACCCGGATCGGCTTCAGCTCGCGCTCCTCCACCACCGCCCTGCTCGCGGCCCGGCGCGCCGGCCTCTTCCGCTGGGGCCGCGGCGACCGGTGGGAGCCGGCCCGCCGCGCCCTGCTCTACTCCCCCGGCGAGGGCGGCACCGCCCTGCTGCGCACCGACGTCACCTCCGGCGGACGCACCCTCACCGCCACCGTCGAGGACCGGGCCGGCCAGGCCAGACTCACCGCCGTCGGCGCCCTGTTGGCGCTGCGCCGGGCGCTCGGCACGGACGGCGCCCCGCCGCCCGCCGGGGTGGCCTTCCCGGAGCAGACCCCGCGCCCCGGGCGGGTGCTGGAGGACCTGGCGGCGCTCGGCGTCACCGTCACGGTCACTGCGGCCGACGGGGCGCGCGGCGGGGAGGCGGCGGCATGAGCGGCGTCCGGGGCCTGAGCGGCAAGGGCGCCCAGAAGCGGGAGCAACTGCTGGACACGGCGGAGGAGTTGCTGGTCACCACGGGCAGCGGCGAGCTGTCCATGCGGGCGGTGGCCGCGGCCGCGGGCGTCCGTCTCGGGCATCTCCAGCACTACTTCCCGACCCACGCCGAGCTGGTGGCCGCCGTGCTGGAGCGCGTCCTCGCCCGCTCGGTGGAGCGGCTCGCGCCGCTGCTCGACCCGGGTCGCGACGAGGACGCCCTGCTCCGCGAACTGCTCGCCGAGCAGCAGGACACGCGCCTGGTCCGCCTGTTCGCCGAACTGTGGGCGCTGGCCGCCCGCGACCCCTCGGTGGCCGCCGCCGTCCGGGCCTTCTACGACCGTTACCAGGAGCTGGTCTCCTGCTTCCTCGCCGAACGCCGCCCGGCTCTGGCGGAGGAGGAACGGCGGTCCCGCGCCCGGGTGTTCGTGATGCTGATCGAGGGCGCCTCGCTCTTCCGCTCCGGCCTGGCCGGCACCGCGGACGCGGCGTCGGACGCCCAACTCCTGCGCACCGCCGGGGCGTTGCTGGGCCCGTAAGCCCTGTCAGGCCAGCCGGCGGCCGATGACGAGTTCCGGGCGGATGCGGATGCGGACCGTGCCGCCCGGGTCGGCCGCCCTGGTGGCCGGGCGGACCTGGGCGCGGCCGAGGACGGTGACGAACCAGCCGGAGCCGTCCCGGCCGTCCACCTCGTCGGCCTCGAAGGCGATCACCGCGCCGTCGACCGCCCGGGCCAGTTCGGAGCCGGCCGGGGCCGAGAGCAGCACGCCGCCGGGGGCCAGCCGGAACGGCACCGGCAGGACGGCCGGGAGGGCGTCCACGGTGTAGACCACCCGGCCGACGTCGGCCCGGGCCAGCAGCTCCAGCGACCGCTTCCGGTCGAGTTCGCGCAGTTCCGGAAGGTCGGGACGGTCGGACGGGACGGGCCGGGGGGACGGAACGGAGCGGTCGCGCGGAACGGGCCGGGGGGACGGAACGGGCCGGGGAGACGGGACGTGGTCGCGGTTCATGCGAGCGATGCTCGCCCGGGCCCGGGCCGGGCCGCGAGGGCCGATGGTCCCGGCGGGGCCCGGCGAGGGCCCTGCCCGACAGGCCGTCGGCCCCGGGCCCCACGGC
>NZ_JBHVET010001095.1:0-1938 GCF_042802135.1 Kitasatospora sp. NPDC057512 | reverse complement strand
CGGGGCGCGGGGCGTCGCCCGCGACGGTCCCGCCGCGGCGGGGGCGGGGCCGGGGCCGCCCCCCCCGGCCGTGTCTCGGGAGGGGACGGCGGCACCGCCGTTTCAACGGCCGGTGGGCACCGATCCGTCCGTCGCCGATCCGTTCGGCGCGGACCCGTTCGGCGTCGACCCGTTCGGCGTCGACCCGTTCGGCGCGGACCCGTTCGGCGTCGACCCGTTCGGCGCGGGCCTGCCCGGGGCCGGACCGGTCGGCGGGAAGGGGATGCCGGCGAGGACCGGCAGCAGTTCCGCCTCCTCGAAGTCGAGGTGCGCCTCCAGTTCGGCGGACATCCGGTCCAGCTCCGTGCGGAGCCGTTCCGGCTCGGTGACCGCGATCCCGGCCAGCAGGGTCACCAACTCCTCCTTGATCCGCCCGATGGCCCGGTGCTGCTCGTCGAGCCGCGCCAGGACGTCGGCCAGCTCCGGGTGGCTGCGCGCGAGGGCGGGGAACACGGCGGTGTCCTCCCCGGTGTGGTGGTGCGTCAGCCCGTCGCAGAAGGCCAGGCAGTGCTGGCGCAGTTGCAGCCCGAGCGCGGCCGGTCGGCCCGGGACGTGGGCGTGCGCCTCCTCCCGTACGTGGCGCAGCTGTGCGCGCAGCCAGGTGTGGGCCTCCAGTAGCTTGTCGGCGAGGCTGCGCACCACCGGGGCGGGTTCGTCGGAGGGCGGCTCGGGTTGTTCCAGGACGACGACCGGCAACTCCCGGTCGGTGTGCGCCTGGTAGTCGCCGTAGCCCGGAGCCTGCCGGACGACGGCGGCGAACAGCCGCTCCCGGCGGTCGCCTTCGGCGGGCACGGCGACGGTGTCGAAGGCCTCGATGCCGAATCCCGCGCTGTCGAAGGCTTCGGTGCCGATCTCGACCCGGACCACCGGGTGGGCGAGGAGGTTGCGGTACCACTGGGGGTGTTCCGGTGCCCCGGCGGCCGAGGCGACGACCAGGAGCAGCCCCTCCGCCCGGACGTACCCGAGCGGCACGGTGTGCGGCCGCCCGGAGTGCGCCCCGGTGGTGGTCAGCAACAGCAGGTCGCCGCCCTCGAACGGGCCGCCGACCCGCCCGCCGTTGGCGCGAAACTCCTCGATGACGTTCTGATTGAAGGACATGGGCATGCGTGTGTGGTGGATCTCCAGAGAGGAAAGGGGAGTCGCGGTCACCTGCGGTGCCGGGTGCCGGGTGCCGAGTGCCGGGCGCCGAGTTCCGGAGCCGGTGATACGGCCGGTCGCGCGTCCGGCGACGTCCGCGGACATCTGCGACGTCCGTCACGGGGCACGGTTCGCGCACGCGGGCAGCGCGGTGACCGCCCGGTGTCAGATCAGGGAAGCGGAGAGAGTGCTCATCGCGCATCGTCCCTTCGGAAAGGTGCTCGCTCGGCCGTCGGCCGACCCACTACTCTGTGGCCGACGCCGCGCTGCACGCCCCCATTAGAGCCAGGCCGCGGACGCGCTGTCAACGAGAACGATCGCCACCGGAGAGGAAGCGGAAGCCGCCGTGGAACGTGTGGTGGACCTCGACGACGCCGCCGCGCGGATCGCCGCCCGGGCCCCGAGGTGGCGTGCGGCCCGGTTGACGGTGGGTCCGCTCACCTGGCGCGACCGGCTCGCCCCGTGGCCGCAGCCGCTGGAGACGGACCGTGCCCGGGTCGTCGATCCGGACTCGGTCGGCCTGAAGCTGGCCGACCCGTCGACCGGTGGAGAACTGGAGGTGGTGCTCTTCCGCGGGGGCTGGGCGGACGTCTCCTACCTGGCCGCCGACTGGGAGGAGAAGCTGGTCACGGCGGGGGAGCAGGAGTCGGGCGGTGCGATCCCGGCCCAGGACATCACCTCCGCCGCCGACTTCGAAGCGCGCCTGATCGGATGGATGGGCGACGTCTTCGGAGGCTGAGCGCCGGAGCGCCGGAGCGCCGG
>NZ_JBHVET010001094.1:0-1946 GCF_042802135.1 Kitasatospora sp. NPDC057512 | reverse complement strand
GCCACCGAGCGACCGGTGGCTGCCGGATATTCCCAACCACTCCCTAAAAGTGGCGAACTGGAGCTCGGCGGCGCCCGGGACGGCTTCGCCCGGGACCGCGCGACCGTCGGCACGGTGGCCGCCCTCTACTTCGTGGGCAAGCTGGTGCTGCTCGCCGCGGGCGCCGCCCTGTTCGGCCGCCCCTCCTGGGACGGCCTGGTGGACGCGTTGGGCAGCGCCGACCTGAGCCCCGCCCGCAGCGCGGCGGCCGCGCTCGCGCCCACGGCGGTGTTCCTCGTGCTCTGCCTGATCCCGCGCTGAGCCCGCGCCGGGCCGGGGCCGCCCGCACCGCCCGCACCGCCCGCACCGCTTGAGAGAACGACCCCGCACGACCGAGGAGCCGACATCACCGTGGTATCGCAGATCAAGCCGACCAGTGCGGCCGTGGCCGGCCTGCTGGCCGTGACCGCCGCCGTCCTGGCCGGGGTCCGGACGGTCTGGTACTGGACGAGCAGGCCGGACACCCTGGCCGCGGTCGACCGCGCCGACCGGGTCGTCGACGCCGCCCGGTCCACGGTGGTGCAGACCCAGGACCTGCTCAACTGGGGTTGGCTGGCGGCCGCCGTCCTGCTGCTCGCCCTCGGCGCGGTGGTCGCCCTGGCCTCCACCGGCCGCTGGCTGCTGTTCGGCTTCTCGGCCCTGGTCTGCATGCCGCTCGGGGTGGCGGGCTTCCGACTGCCCGCCGCCGCCGGACTCAACGGGACGGCCGCCGGCTTCTGCGTCCTGGTCGTCGCGGCCAGCGCGGTCGCCCTGCTCACCGGCCGGCGGGACTGATGGACGGCCCTCCCATGCTGCCCCGCGTGCACCAGGCGTTCCGCAGCGAGCTGGTCAAACTGCTCCGGCCGCGGCTGCTCTGGCCGCTCCTCGGCTCCGTCGCGGCGGCCGCCGCCGCGGTCGCCGCCGGCACCGCCGCCCCCTCCCCCGTCCTCCCCACCCTCACCACCACCGCCTGGTGCGCCCTCCTCTTCGCCATCGCTGCCCACCGCTTCACCCGCACCACCCGCCTCTGACCCACCCGACCGCCCCGGCCCGGTGCCGGCACGGCCCCCGGGTGGCCTCCCTCCCCGCCGAGGCCGGCACCTCCGTTCTCCTGGGCCCGGCCCGCGCACTCGGCCGCCTGTCCGACGCCGCCCGGCGCACCTGCCCCCACCCCGCCGGCGCCGTCCATGACGTCACTCGCGGTGGACCAGCAGGGTGCCACCGGCCAGGACGGCGCTGGCGACCAGCGCCCAGGCGGTCTGCCCGTGCAGGACGAGGACGGCTCCGGGGGCGGCGCCGGCGAGCATGGTGACGACGGAGAGGATCTTCCTGCGCTGGCGGGCGGCGGCGCCCCCGGCGAGGCGGGAGTCGGCGGCCAGACCGGTCAGGGTGAGGGTGAGCACGGTGGTGGTGAGGTCCGGCACCCCGAGGCTGCGGACGGTGCCGTTGCGGATGCCCATCGCCAGGGCGAGCAGGGCGATCACGACGTACTGCGCGGGCCCGTCCGTGCCCCGGACGAAGACGACGGCGGCGGCGACGCCGTACAGCGCGGCTTCCAGGGCGAAGACCGTGCCCAGCCGGGCCGGGCGCCGGGGTCCGGGGGTCCGGGTGGCGAGCCGACCGGCCAGGAGGGCGCCGAGGAGGAAGGCCGCGAGGGAGGTCAGTGAACCGGTCACGGAGAAGCCGGGCGCTCCGGCGAGGGCGAAGGCGATGACGACGACGTTGCCGGTCATGTTCGCCGTGAAGACGTGGCCGAGGCCGAGGTAGCTGACGGCGTCGATGAGGCCGCTGACCAGGGTGAGGCCGAAGAGGGCCAGGGCGAGCGGGTGGCGGTCGTGGATCTGTGGTCCGGGCGGTGGGGTGGTGGTGCGGGAATCGGCTGCGGGCGTGGTCACGACGGCTCCTCGGTCCGGCGGGGGGACTACGGG
>NZ_JBHVET010001093.1:0-1961 GCF_042802135.1 Kitasatospora sp. NPDC057512 | reverse complement strand
TCGTAGACCGCCTTGTCCTTGGCCTCGATCGCCGCAGCAGTCTCCTGGGCCGCCTGCGCGCCCGCGTCCTTCGCCTGCTGCACCAGCTGCGCGATGTTCGCGCGCTCCTGGTCGCGGCTCTGCGCGATGTACTGGCCGACCGCCAGGAAGTCGCGCACGTCCTCGATCGACCCGTTCAGCGCCGCACGCGCCGCCGCCTGGGTGTTCGTGCCGCCCGCGCTGAGGATCTGGACCAGCTTGAGCCGGTCGTCCGAATCCTTCGCCGGGAACTGGCCCTCGGTCAGGAACTTCTGCAGGTCGTCGCTGGTGTTGCTGCGCAGCGCCGCGTCACCGGCCGCCTGCAGGTTGCGGCCCGCGCCCATCGCGGGGTCGGTGAGCCGGGTGATCATCAGCCGCCGGTCGGCGTCGAGAGCCGACTGCCAACCGCCCCCAAGGAAGGCGCGCAGCTCGTCCGGGGTGCCGTCGATGGCCTTGTCCGCGGCCTCGCGGACCTTCGGCCCGCCCACGCTGGAGATCTGCGTGGCGGCCAGCAGGTCGTCCGCGCGCTGCGCCCCGGCGAGGTCGTTGTCGACGAATCGCTGCACGTCCTGGTCGGACCCGGCCAGCGCGGCCTCGGCGAGCTCGTGGACGCGAGGACCGCCGTTGAGCCACGCGGTCAGCGCGCGCTCGCGGGTGGTGGGTTGGACCTGCCCGCCGGTCGGCTCGGCCGCGGTGGCACTCGGGACGCCGGACCCCACCAGGCCGGCCGTCAGGGCAAGTGGCAGCAGGCTCAGGGAGAGCCTGCCCAGTAGTGGCGGCCTCCCCCTTCCCTGCCCTTGTGAGCGGGATATCGATTGGCGCACCAGAAAACCTCCACTGTCGACATCGGCCGAATCCCGGCCGCAGCGGAGCCTACGTCAAATGATGTCACGACAGAACGCTTACGAAGTCAAGGAGTTGAGAGTTTAGACACGTGCAATAAACCGTCCCAGTGGGCCCATATTTCGGCAAAGCGAGCGCATCGCCAGGAAGTGCCCAAGATATTCGAAACTGTGACAGAGTGCCTGCTCGGGAGGGGTCTCCGGAAGAAAGATCTGGCGTGTCATCAGTTCCATCTGGTTCGATGGGGCGGCATTCCGTCCTTGATCACGAAGGCGCCGGGTGATTGATTCCGTGCATCCCCATCACCCATGACGCGTCATCACGACAGGTTGGTTCGCCTGCCATCAAGGGTGGTTCGTACCAATCCGCAGATCTGCCCGTCAGGGCAACACCAGATGAACGAAAAGGATTAGGCATGGCAAAGCGCATGTCCCGCTTGCTCGTTGGCGGTGCCGTCGCCGTGGCCGCCACGCTCGGCGCCACCGCACTGGCCTCCGCCGACGGCACCCCGGCGGACAACTCGGCCGCGCCGGTGGCGGTCGAGGACTTCAACTACCCCGGCCCGGCGCCGTACCCCAACGTCAAGCTGCTGCGCGGCGACGGCCACATCGTGCTGTCCGACTGCGCCGTCGACGGCCAGATCAGCGTGCTCAGCTTCGACCTGCCCAACGCCGGCGGCAACCAGATCTGCTTCCGCGCCACCAGCACCACCGGCTACCTCGCCCTGGAGGTGCCCAACGTGTTCCGCATCCGCACCGACGCCTACTCGCTCAACGCCAAGCTCACCACCACCGACGGCGCGCAGAGCGTGGACATCGCCAAGGGCACCGCCGTCCCCGTCGGGATCGGCAGCGGCTCCGGCAACGGCAAGCCCGCCGCCCTGCTCGAACTGCGCGTCACCGGCTGACGACCGCCCGCCGATACCGCACCGCTCTCCGCTCCCCGCTCTCCGCTCACCTCCCGATGGAGCCCCAGGTGACCCACACCCCCCTCCGCAACACCAGGAGGACCGGCCGCGCCACCGCGGGCCGGTGGCTGGCCGCCGCCGCCGTGACCGCCACGGCGCTCGTCGGCGCCACCGCGATCGCCGCCGCCGACAC
>NZ_JBHVET010001092.1:0-1965 GCF_042802135.1 Kitasatospora sp. NPDC057512 | reverse complement strand
GGCCGGGCCGGCGAGCCCGGCCGGACCGTCCTGGTCTTCCCCGGCCAGGGCGGCCAGTGGCGCGGGATGGCGGCCCGACTCGCCGCCGAGAGCCCGGTGTTCGCGGCCCGCCTGGCCGAGTGCGAGCGGGCACTCGCGCCGTACGTCGACTGGTCGTTGGCCGACGTCCTGGCCGATGTCCTGGTCGACTCTCCGGCCGGAGCCCGGACGGACGCTCCGTCAGGCTCCCTGCCCGACGCCCCGACCGCCGCGTCCCCGCTCGACCGGATCGACGTCGTGCAGCCCGCGCTCTGGGCGGTGATGGTGTCGCTGGCCGCGCTGTGGCGGGAGGCCGGGGTCGTTCCGGACGCCGTGGTCGGCCACTCCCAGGGCGAGCTCGCCGCCGCCGTGGTGGCCGGGGCGCTCTCCCTGGAGGACGGCGCCCGCGCCATCGCGCTGCGCAGCCGCCTGGCCGTCGACCTGATGGGCCGGGGCGCGATGGCCGTCGTCCCGCTGCCCGCCGCGCGGGTGCGGGAGCGCCTCGGCGCGCTGAGCATCGCCGCGGTCAACGGACCGGCCGTCACCGCCGTGGCCGGCGCCCCGGACGCGATCGCCGCCCTGGTCGACGGGTACCGGGCCGAGGGCGTCAACGCCCGGGTGATCCCGGCGGCCTTCGCCTCGCACTGCCCGGCGGTCGAGCCGATCCGGGCGGAGCTCCTGGCCGGGCTGGCGCCGCTGACGCCGCGCGGCGGCGGGATCGCGCTGATGTCCTCGGTCACCGCCGACTGGCAGGACGGCGCCGGGCTGGACGCGGCCTACTGGTACCGGAACCTGCGGCACACCGTGCGCTTCCAGGAGGCCGTCGAGGCGCTCGTCGCCTCCGGCCACACCACCTTCGTCGAGGTCGGCCCGCACCCGGTGCTGGGCGGCAGCATCGGCCAGATCCTGGAGGAGGCCGGTGTCGACGGGATCGTCACCGGCTCGCTGCGCCGCGACGACGGCGGCCTGCGCCGCTTCCTCACCTCCGCCGCCGAGGCCCACGTCCGCGGTCTGCCCGTCGCCTGGGAACGCCTCACCGGGACGGCGGCCGGCCACGTCGACCTGCCCACCTACCCCTTCCAGGGCCGCCGCTACTGGCTCACCGGAGCGGCCGGGCCGTCCGGCACGGCCGACCTCGGCCAGGCGCCGGCCGAGCACCCCCTGCTCGGCGCGGCCGTCGAACTCGGCGACGGCGAGACGGTGTTCACCGGACGGCTGTCGGCCCGCAGCCACCCCTGGCTGGCCGACCACGTCCTCGCCGGGACGGTCGTCGTGCCGGGCACCGCGTTCCTGGAGCTGGCCCTGCACGCGGGCGCGAAGGCCGGGACGGC
This sequence comes from Kitasatospora sp. NPDC057512, assembly GCF_042802135.1. Lineage (NCBI taxonomy): Bacteria > Bacillati > Actinomycetota > Actinomycetes > Kitasatosporales > Streptomycetaceae > Kitasatospora > Kitasatospora sp. NPDC057512. The sequence goes on along the minus strand of NZ_JBHVET010001092.1, from coordinate 616 downwards.
GCGGATCGAGGAGCTGACCGTCGCCACCCCGATGGAACTGCCCGCGGACGGTGCCGTCGACCTGCGCGTACGGGTGTCGGGCGCGGACGGCGACGGGCGGCGGACCTGCCGGATCTCGGGCCGGGCGACCGGCGGCGGCGAGTGGATCGAGCACGCCACCGGCATCCTGAGCGCCGACCGCGCCCCTGCCCCGGACCGGGACCAGACCTCGCAGGCCCCGTATCAGGACCGTGCCGCCACCGTGTGGCCGCCGACCGGCGCGACGCCGGTGCCGGCGACCCGGATGTACGAGGACCTCGCCCTGCGCGGCCACCAGCCCGGGCCGGCCTTCCAGGGCCTGCTCGCCGCCTGGCGGGGCGCCGGCGGCGAGCAGTACGCCGAGGCCGTCCTGCCCGAGCCGGCGGACGCCGACGCCGGGTCCTACCGGCTGCACCCCGCCCTGCTCGACGCCTCCCTGCACGGTCTGATCGCCGCGGCCCCGGGCCACGAGGGGCGGCCCGTCCAGCCGGTGCGCTGGCGCGGAGTGTCCCTGACGGCCGCTCCGGCCGGCGGCCGGACGTCCCTGCGGGTGTACGCCGGGCCCGCCTCGGACGGCGGCCTCCCGTTGGCCCTCCTC
>NZ_JBHVET010001091.1:0-1966 GCF_042802135.1 Kitasatospora sp. NPDC057512 | reverse complement strand
CCCCGGCGGCCCTCGCCGTGCCCGGTGGCCGCACAGCGCTCCGGCGCTGGGCGGCCGTTCGCGTCCCCGGCCGTCCCCGGCCGTCCCTAGCTGTCCCTGGCCGTCCCTGGCTGTTCCTGGCCGTTCCTAGCCGTTCCGGCGCCGGTAGGCCCCGGCGCGGGCCGCCGCCTCGGCGGCCTCCGCCGCGCGGTCCGCGGCCGCCTCGTCCAGTGGCTCCGCGGTGGTGAGCATCCGGTAGTAGAGCGGCGCCGAGACCGCCCGGACGACCTCGAACCCGTCGGTGTCCGGCGGGAGTTCGCCGCGTTCGACGGCCGCGGCGACGCACGGCGCCCACTCCTCGACCCGGCGCCGGTAGAAGTGCCGCAGGGCCTCGGCCGCGTCCGGGTCGCAGGTCGCCGCCACGATGACGGCGCGGAACAGCGCGCCCTGCCGGGGGTCGGCCAGGGTGCGCTGGACGAGCCGGGCGTTGGCCCGGAGGTCCCCGGAAAGGGAGCCGCTGTCGGCGCGCGGCAGCGACTGCTCGGCCATGTCCGCGAGCAGGTCCGCGACGAGCGCGGTGGTGCTGCCCCAGCGGCGGTAGACGGTGGTGCGGCCGACCTCGGCCCGTTGGGCGATGTCGCCGAGGTCGAGGCCGCTGAAGCCGTGCTCGACCAGGGCGTCCTCGGCGGCGCGCAGGACGGCGGCGCGGACCCGGGCGGTGCGGCCGCCGGGGCGGACCGTGCCGGGCGTGGAGGGCTCGACGGCCATTAACGGGATTCCTGTTCCATTAGACGGGTGGAGTCTGTTAGGTTCAGGGCATCCTAACGGAACAGCGGTCCCATTAGGGGCTTCGAGGGGAGAAATCCGCCATGACCATCGCCACCGACATGGAGTACCGCCGGCTCGGCGCGTCCGGACTCAAGGTGCCCGCGCTCAGCCTCGGCACCGGCACCTTCGGCGGGCGCGGCCCGCTGTTCGGCGCCTGGGGCACCACCGACGTCCAGGAGGCCCGCCGGCTCCTCGACATCTCCATCGACGCCGGGGTCACCCTCTTCGACACCGCCGACGTGTACTCCGACGGCGCCTCCGAGGAGGTGCTCGGCCAGGCGGTCCGCGGCCGCCGCGACCAGGTGCTGATCTCCACCAAGGCCGGACTGCCCACCGGCGACGGCCCGCAGGACGCCGGCACCTCCCGCGCCCGGCTGGTCCGGAGCGTCGACGACGCGCTGCGCCGCCTCGACACCGACTACCTGGACCTGTTCCAGCTGCACGCCTACGACGCCGGCACCCCGATCGAGGAGGTGCTCGCCACCCTGGAGGACCTGGTCCGGGCCGGCAAGATCCGCTACACCGGCGTCTCCAACTTCTCCGGCTGGCAGCTGATGAAGTCCCTCGCCCTCGCCGACCGGCACGGTCGCCCCCGGTACGCCGCCCACCAGGTCTACTACTCGCTCGTCGGCCGCGACTACGAGTGGGAGCTGATGCCGCTCGCCCGGGAGGAGGGCGTCGGCGCCCTGGTCTGGAGCCCGCTCGGCTGGGGCCGGCTCACGGGGAGGATCCGCCGCGGGCAGCCGCTCCCGGACGGCAGCCGGCTGCACGACACCGCCGACTACGGCCCGCCGGTGGAGGACGAGCTGCTGTACCGGGTGGTCGACGCGCTGACCGAGGTCGCCGCCGAGACCGAACGGACCGTCCCCCAGGTGGCGATCAACTGGCTGCTGCGCCGTCCGACCGTCTCGTCGGTCATCATCGGCGCCCGCAACGAGGAGCAGCTGCGCCAGAACCTCGGCGCGGTCGGCTGGTCCCTGACGGAGGAGCAGGTGGCCCGGCTGGACGCGGCGAGCGCCCGCACCGCGCCGTACCCGTACTTCCCGTACCGGCGGCAGGAGGCCTTCGCCCGGCTCAACCCGCCCCTGGCGGGCTGAGGCGCGCGGGCGCGCAGGGGGGGCGCGGCGGCCGGCGGAGGCGCGGGGCCCGAGCGGCGTGG
>NZ_JBHVET010001090.1:0-1969 GCF_042802135.1 Kitasatospora sp. NPDC057512 | reverse complement strand
GCGCAGGGCCGCCCGGTCTGCCGTGGTGTGCGTAGGAAGTCGGCGGGTCCGACTTCCTACGCATCGGGCGGCATGCGGGAGATCGAGGTGTCACCGGTATCTCGGTTGGGGATCAACTCATCCGAGCCAGCGGTGACTTGACGTTCTCGCGCCTACCATCGGGCCGTGTTGACACAATGGGGGAGCCAGGTGCGCCGGCATCCGGTGCTGGGGGCGGTCGCCGTCGCGATCGTCTGGCAGGCGACGATCGTGGTGGTGGCGAAGGCGCTGCCGCCGTTGGAGCCCGGGTGGTTCCCGCAGTTGGGGCCGACCGTGGTCAACCTGGCGGGCGCGGCGGTGGTGCTGGTGCTGCTCCGGGCCTGGGGGCTGCTGGCGGCCGGCGGGGTGACGGGCCCCGGGGTGATGGCGCGCTGGACGGTGCTGCTGCCGGTGGCGGTGCTGGCCGGGCTGGCGGCGCTGCCCGGGATCGAGGGCGGCGCGGCGACCCTGGCGGGCGGGGTGGTGCTGATGCTCGCCATCGGGGTCAGCGAGGAACTGAGCAGCCGGGCACTGGTGCTGGAGGTCGCGCGGCCGCTCGGCCCGGTGCGCGCGGGGGCGCTGACGGCGGTGCTGTTCGGGGTCGGGCACCTCGACAACTGGCTGTTCTTCGGCGCACCCCTGGGCAACACGCTGTGGCAGGTCCTGGAGGCCGGCGCGTTCGGCTTCTTCCTGTGCGGGGCGCGCCTGTACATCGGGAGCGTCTGGCCGCTGGTCCTGCTGCACGCGCTCTCCGACTACCTGGAGATCTACTCGCCCGGGAAGACGGCCGACTGGCTGCAGGCACTGGACGTGGCCGTCGACCTGGGGCTCGGGCTGGTCCTGCTGCTCCGGGCGGCCCGTACAGCCCCTGCTTCGACCCCTTCCTGAACCGCCCCTCCGCCCGAGACCGGCGAGCGATTCGTTCAAGACGCGGCCCCAACCGCCCGACCACACTGGCCGGATGACACCGACCGACACCTTCACCCCCGCCGCCGGACGCCTCGCCCTCGGGCTCTACGACCCGATCGTCTCGCTCACCCGCGAACGCCTGTGGCGCAGCCTGCTCGCCATGCACGCCGCCCCGCGCCCCGGTGACGTCATCGTCGACGTCGGCTGCGGCACCGGCTCCTTCGCCGTCCTGCTGGGGCGCGCCGAACCGCAGGCCACCGTCATCGGCGTCGACCCCGACCCCGCCGTGCTGCGCCTGGCCCGCCGCAAGGCCGCCGCGGCCGGCGTCGACCCCGACTTCCGCACCGGCATGGGCGACGCGGTCGACGACGTCGTCGGGCCCGGGACCGCCGACACCGTCGTCTCCAGTCTCGTCCTGCACCAGTGCCCCGTCCCGATGAAGCAGGCCGTCCTCGCCGCCATGCACCGCACGCTGCGCCCCGGCGGGAAGCTGGTGATCGCCGACTACGGGCGGCAGCGCACGGCGGCCATGCGGCTGGCCTTCCGGATCGTCCAGTTCGCCGACGGCAAGGAGGACACCCAGCCGAACGCCGACGGCATCCTGCCCCGGCTGATCACCGAGGCCGGCTTCGAGGGCGTGCGCGAGGTGGACACCGTCGCGACGGTGACCGGCTCGATGTCCTTCTACACCGCGCGCCGCCCGGCCTGAACCGCCGCCCCGCGCAGGGCGGGCAGCACCTGCGAGGGCGTCAGCCCCGTCAACTCCCGCATCCACCGGGTGAGATGGGCCTGGTCGGCGAACCCGCCCGCGAGCGCCGCCTGCGCCGGCGAGCACCCCTCGCCGAGGGCGAGTGCCGCCCGGGACAGCCGCTGCCAGCTGCGCCAGCGCGCCAGCGGCACGCCCAACTGCCGCCGCGCCAGGGCCCGCAGGCGCTGCGGGGACAGCCCGACGCGCGCGGCCAGGCCCTCCAGCGGCTCCCGGCCGTCGGCGGCCAGCGCCGCCATCGCCGCGCGCAGCCGCGGGTCCAGCCCGGTGGCGGGC
>NZ_JBHVET010001089.1:0-1970 GCF_042802135.1 Kitasatospora sp. NPDC057512 | reverse complement strand
GGGGCTTCTTCGTTTTCCCGGCGTACCCGGCGAGTGATTCGAACACAGGCCACGGGTGGGTGGCTCCGTTCCGGAGGCCGGTGCCCGCCGAATGGGCCTGGAGGTCCCGTTCCCGCCGCCGTTCGGGTGGTGCCGATTGCCGCCTAATGGATGAAATGCAGCCGTTTCGGGTACATCCCGTCCTGCCGCCCGGATGACCGCCGAACGGGTGGGATACGGCCAAAAGCACAGGTGTCGCAGTATGACCGGCTCAGGATCGTGATTCCTTTTTGTCGGATCTTGTGCAGACTGCCCACCCCCCGGCAGCCGACCGCGAAGGAGAGCCGGATGAGCCGACAGTTTCCCCGTACGGCTGTCGCCCTGGCCGTCCTCGCGAGCGGGCTGCTGACCGCGTGGAACGCCCCGCTCTCGGCGGCCCGGCAGGCACCCGACACCCGGTCCGCCGAACACCGGGCGGTGCTGCTGCCCTCCGGGCTCCCGGTCCGGTCCGACCTCGGCACCGCCCCGCAGGACTACGGCACCGCCTCGCACGTGGCCTCCGACCTCCTCCTGGGCGCCGCCGCGACCGCCCCGGCGCGCACCGGCCGCGGCGAGTACTGGGGCGCCGACGCGTCGATCGCCTTCCCCGCCGAGGCCGCGATCGGCCGCTACTACCGGCTCACCGTCCCGGTCGCGGTCGGCGACCGGCCCGCCACCCTGGCCGGCTGGATCGACTTCGGCCGCACCGGCCGGTTCGACCCCGCCCAGCGGGTGCAGACCGAGATCCCGCCCGGCGCCGCCACCGCGACCCTGGAGTGGACCGTCCCGCCCGGCGCGGCCTCGGGCGAGACCTGGGCCCGGCTGCGGATCGGCCGCGACGCCGGACAGCTCGTCTCCTCCGGCGGCTTCGCCGACTCCGGACAGGTCGCCGACCAGCGGATCGAGCTGACCGTCGGCGCCGCCCGGCCGGAGATCGCCGAGCCGGTCGCGGGCGCCGTCCTCGCCGACGCCCGCCCGCAGGTCAGCGGCCACGGCGCGGTCGCCGGCGCCACGATGGAGGTCCGGGAGGGCGACACCGTGCTCTGCCGGACCGAGGTCGGGAGCGGCGGCGACTGGTCCTGCCGCCCCGGCACGGGGCTGGCCGTCGGTCCGCACGCCCTCACCCCGGTGGAGACCACCGGCGGCGGCGTGGTGCTGCGCGGCGATCCGGTCACGGTCGGCGTGAAGACCGTGCCGCCGTCCGCTCCCACGCTCACCGTCCCCGCGTACACCAACGATCCGGGGCTGCGGCTCACCGGCACCGGCGAGGCGGGCAGCACCGTCTCGGTCGTCGACCAGGGCTCCAGCGACGAGCTGTGCATCACCGGGGTGCCGGCGGGCGGCGCGTGGTCCTGCCTGCCGGTCGAGAACCTGACGGACGGGAAGCACCTGCTCACCCCGATCGCGGTCGACCAGGCGGGCAACCGGACGGCCGGACTGCCGGTCCCGCTGGTCGTCGCCACCGGCCTGCCGGGCCGGCCGGTGCTCACCTCGCCGGCCCCGGGGGAGACCGTGCGGGTCAGCCGGCCGAAGCTGGCCGGCCGGGCGGATCCGGACTCGGACGTGCTGGTCACGACGGGGGCGGGCGCGGGCTCGGAGCCGGAACGGCGGACGGTGCTCTGCGGGGCGGCGACGGCGTTCGACGGGAGCTGGAGCTGCACGGCCAACCGGGACCTGGCGAACGGGGAGCAGTGGCTGACCGTCACGGCGACCGATCGGTCGGGGAACGCGGCCTCGGGGGAGCCGGTGCCGGTACGGGTCGCCACGGCGGAGGCGGCGCCCGTGCCGGCGGTGCCGAGTCCGGCGGTGCCGAGTTCGGTGCTGCCGAGCCCGGCAGCGGCGGTTCCGGCGTCGAGTTCGGCACCGAGCCCGGCGGCAGCGAGGCCGGGGCCGCCGAGTCCGGTGGCGTCCGGTGCGGCGGCGGTGCCCTCGGGCCCCGCCAAGCCGAGCCC
>NZ_JBHVET010001088.1:0-1986 GCF_042802135.1 Kitasatospora sp. NPDC057512 | reverse complement strand
GGCCCGGCCGGCTCGCGCCTGTACCGCAGTGGCGACCTGGCCCGCCGGCTGGCCGACGGCACCCTGGAATCGCTCGGCCGCATCGACGGCCAGGTGAAGATCCGCGGCTACCGCATCGAGCTCGGCGAGATCGAGACCGCGCTGCGCGCCCACCCGAGCGTCGGCAGCGCCGCCGTGATCGCCCGCACCTCCGAGGACGGCGAGAAGGTCCTGGTCGCCTACGTGGTCCCGGCCAAGGAGAGCGGATCGGACGCCGCCGACCTGCGGGCCCACCTGCGCGGTTCGCTGCCGGACTACATGGTCCCGGCCGCCTACGTCGCGGTCCAGGCGATCCCGCTGACCCCCAACGGCAAGCTCGACCACCGCGCGCTGCCGGCGCCGGACCGCTCGGCGTTCGCGGCCTCGCGGCACGTGGCGCCGCGTACTCCGGTGGAGGAGCGCTTCGCCGAGGTGTGGGGTGAGGTGCTGGGCCTGGAGAAGGTCAGCGTCGAGGACAGCTTCTTCGACCTCGGCGGCGACTCCATCCGTGCCGTCCGCCTGGTCGGCGCGCTGCGCACCGCCGGGTACGACGTCTCCATCCGCGACGTGTTCCAGGCGCGTACCATCGCCGCGATGGCGGCCGGCCTCGCCGGCCAGGCCACCGACGGGTCGCTGGTCACCGCCGTGGAGCCGTTCGCGCTGATCGGCGACGAGGACCGGGCCGCGCTGCCCGAGGGCGTCGTGGACGCCTACCCGCTGTCGCAGGTGCAGACGGGCATGCTGGTCGAGATGCTGGCCGCCCAGGAGCGCGGCGAGTCGGCCTACCACAACATCAACTCCTTCCGGATCCCGGACGAGCAGGCCTTCTCCCCGGAGGCGCTGCGCGAAGCCGTGGCCGTGCTGTCGCAGCGGCACGAACTGCTGCGCACCTCCGTGGCTCTCAGCGGCTACTCCCAGCCGCTCCAGCTGGTCCACGCCGAGGCCGAGTTCGCGTTCACCGTCCACGACTGGCGCGGACTGGACGAGCAGCAGCGCGAGGAGCGCGGCCGTGCGTTCGCCGAGCAGGACCGGGCCGAGGGCTTCGACCTGGCCGTGGCGCCGCTGATGCGGCTCGCCGTCCACCTGGAGTCGGACGAGGCCTGGCGGCTGACCCTCAGCCACTGCCACGCGGTGACCGAGGGCTGGACGGTCAACAGCCTCCTCATGGAGCTGCTGGCGTCCTACCGGGAGCTGCGCGACGGCCGTGAGCTGCCCGCCTACGAGGCGCCGTCGGTCCGCTACGCGGACTTCATCGCGGCCGAGCTGGAGTCGCTGGCCTCCGAGCAGGACCGCGCCTTCTGGCAGGACGTCGTCGCCGGCCACGCCCCGGCCCAGATCCCGGCCACCTGGGCCGACGACACCGGCCTGGCGGCCGAGCGGCACTGGGCCCACACCTCCTTCGCCGACCTGACGGAGGAGCTGCGGGAGCTGGCTGCCCGGACGCGTACGTCGCTGAAGAGTGTGCTGCTGGCCGCGCACCTGAAGGTGCTGGGTTCGCTGACCTCGGAGGAGGCCTTCCACACCGGTGTGGTCTACCACGGGCGTCTGGAGGCGCCGGGTGCGGAGCGGGTGCTCGGTATGCACCTGAACACCCTGCCGTTCCCGGCGCAGCGCGCCTCGGGCACCTGGCGTGAGGTGGTGGAGCAGGTCTACGCCCGTGAGTCGGAGATCTGGGCCCACCGCCGCTACCCGCTGCCCGCCATCCAGCACGACAGCGGCACCGGCGAGCGCCTGGTCACCACCCTGTTCGACTTCCAGGACTTCCACCAGGTCGACGCCGGCACCGTGGACACCGCGTCCAGCCTGGACACCGGCAGCAACGAGTTCGGCCTGACCGTGATCGCCACGCACGAGCGCGTCAACCTGGCCGCCTCCACCGAGGTGCTGAGCGGGCGGAACCTGGCGCGGCTGGCGGAGATGTACCGGCTGGTGCTGGAGGCGATGGTCGCGGACTTCGACGGGGACGCC
>NZ_JBHVET010001087.1:0-1993 GCF_042802135.1 Kitasatospora sp. NPDC057512 | reverse complement strand
CCTCCAGAGTCTTCCCCTTCGTCTCCGGGACGCACAGCCACACGAAGGGGATCGAGAGCAGGGCGAAGATCGTGTACATGACGTACGCGCCGGACATCGGCACCGCCACCCCCGCGCTCGCGGCCCCCGCGGCCACCGTCCACGTCGCCAACCCGTTCGCCGGGGCGACCGGCTACCTCAACCCCGACTACACGGCCGCGGTGAAGGCCCAGGCCTCCGCCGACGGCGGCGCCCTGGGCGCGCTCGAAGCGCAGGTCGCCGCCAACCCCACCGCCGTCTGGATGGACCACATCGGCGCGATCGCCGGCGACGGCGGGCGGCTCGGCCTCCAGGCCCACCTGGACCACGCCCTCGCCCAGCAACAGCAGGGAGGCACGCCGGTCGTCCTCCAGGTCGTCGTCTACGACCTGCCCGGCCGGGACTGTGCCGCCATCGCCTCCAACGGCGAACTCCCCGCCACAGCAGCGGGGTTGAACACGTACGAGACGCAGTACATCGACCCGATCGCGGCCGTCCTCGGCAACCCGAAGTACGCGGGCCTGCGGATCGCGGCCGTCATCGAGCCGGACTCCCTGCCCAACACCGTCACCAACCAGTCCAAGCCGGCTTGCGCCACCACCGCGCCGTACTACGAGTCGGGCGTCGCGTACGCGCTCGACAAGCTGCACGCGATCCCCAACGTGTACAACTACCTGGACATCGGCCACGCGGGCTGGCTCGGCTGGTCCACCAACATGGTGCCGGCGGGCCGGGAGTACGCGAAGGTCGCCCAGGCCACCACCGCCGGGTTCGCCAGCGTCGACGGCTTCATCAGCGACACCGCCAACACCACTCCGCTGACCGAGCCGTTCCTCTCCGACCCGGAGCTCACCGTCGGCGGGCAGCCGCTGAAGTCGGCCGGCTTCTACCAGTACAACCCCGTGTTCGACGAGTACCACTACACCACGGCGATGTACTCCACCCTGGTGTCCAACGGGTTCCCGAGCAGCATCGGCATGCTGGTCGACACCTCGCGCAACGGCTGGGGCGGCCCCGCCCGGCCCACCGCGCTCAACTCCGGCCCCACCACGGTGGACGCGTACGTCGCGGCCAACAAGGTCGACCGGAAGCCCTTCCGCGGCGACTGGTGCAACATCGAAGGCGCCGGCATCGGTGCCCGCCCGCAGTCCCGGCCGTACGGCGCGGGCAGCCCGATCATCGCGTTCCTGTGGGTCAAGCCGCCGGGAGAGTCGGACGGCGACTACCCGAGCGCCACCCACCCCCACGGCGACCCGCACTGCGACCCGAACGGCACCCAGAGCGACGGGAACGGCAACACCTACCCCACCGGCTCCATGCCCGACGGCAACGTCCCGGCGGGCCAGTGGTTCCCCGCCCAGTTCCGGCAGCTGGTCCAGAACGCCTACCCCGCGTTCGACGGCTCCGGCGGCACCACCACCGGCCCGACCGCGCCGAGCGGACTGACCGTCACCGGCACGACCAGCAGCAGCGTGTCGCTCAGCTGGGCGGCCTCCACCGGTCCGGCCGCCGTGACCGGCTACTCGGTGTACCGGAACGGGGCCAAGGTCGCGACCGCGACCGGCACGAGCCACACCGACTCCGGGCTCTCCCCCGCCACCGCCTACCAGTACACCGTCACCGCGCAGGACGCGGCCGGGAACACCTCCCCCGCCTCCGCCGCGGTGACCGCCATCACGGCGACGTCCGGCGGTGGCGGCAGCAGCGGCTGCTCCGCCACCTACGCGGTCGGCAGTGACTGGGGCAACGGCTTCACGGGCAGTGTCACCGTCGCCAACACGGGCACGACGGCGACCAGGGCCTGGACCGTCACCTGGAGGTGGGGCGGAAACCAGCAGATCACCAGCAGCTGGAGCGCCACCACCACCCAGAGCGGCGCCGCCGTGACGGCCGCCAGCCAGGCGTACAACGGCGCCCTGGCGCCGAACGCCACCACCAGCTTCGGCTTCCAGGCGACCTACTCGGGCGGCAACAC
>NZ_JBHVET010001086.1:0-2000 GCF_042802135.1 Kitasatospora sp. NPDC057512 | reverse complement strand
GCCGTCGTCACCTCAGCCGGGGATCAACGCCCCTGGAGGCGCTTGACGTTGTCGCCGAAGCTCCAGCCCTTCGAGCCGTCCCAGTTGATCGACCAGGTCATCAGCCCCTTCAGCGCCCCGCTGAAGGCGTTCCACGACTGGCCGACCGACCCCGGGTCCATGTAGCCGCCGCCCGCACCGGGCTGGGCCGGCAGGCCGGGCACCTGCTTGTCGTACGGCACCCTGATGGTGGTGCCCTGGATGGTCAGGCCGTTGTTCAGGCAGGTGGTCTGCGCGGTGAAGCCCTGCACGGTGCCGGCCTGGTAGGAGTCACCGGAGCAGCCGTACATGCTGCCGTTGTAGTACTGCATGTTCAGCCACCACAGCTGCCCGTTGTCGGCGTACTTCTTGACGATCGGCAGGTAGGCGCCCCAGATCGACCCGTAGTTGACGCTGCCGCCGGTGACGTACGCGGTCTCGGGGGCCATCGTCAGGCCGAAGCCCGCGGGCATCTGGGCCAGCACGCCGTCGATGATGCGGATCAGGTTGGCCTGGGAGGCGGACAGCGTGTTGATGTTGCCGCTGCCGGACAGGCCGGTCTCGATGTCGATGTCGATCCCGTCGAAGTTGTACTTCTTGAGGATCGGGACGACGGTCGCGACGAACTTGTCGGCCACCGTGCTGGAGCTCAGGTCGATGCCCGCGGCGGCGCCGCCGATCGACATCAGGATCGTCGCCCCGGCCGCCTTGGCCTGGCACATCTCGGCGGGGGTCGAGACCTTGACGTTGCTGTCCATGCCGTCCTGCCACAGCACGGTGCCGTCCGAGAGGATCACCGGGAAGGCGGCGTTGATGACGTTGTAGCCGTGCGCGGCCATCCGGCTGTCCGTGATGGGGACCCAGCCCATGCCGGGGTGGACGCCGTTCAGGGCGCCGTCCCAGTTCTCCCAGTACCCCTGGAGGACCTTGCCCGAGGGCTTGGGCTTCGTGGGGCAGGTGTCGCCCGGCGGCGTCGTGGTCGGCGGCGTGCTGGTGGGCGGGGTGCTGGTCGGCGGCGTCGTCGTCGGCGGCGTGCTGGTCGGCGGCGCGGTGGTCGGCGTGGGGCTGGGGCTGCTGCCGCCGGGGCCGGTGAGCGCCACGTCGTCCGCGTAGAACGCGGGCTGCCCGTACCAGCCGTGCAGGAAGACGGTCACCGAGGTGGTGTTGGCCCCGGTGGTGAAGCCCACGCTGAGCTGGCTGTACGACGGGCTGCTCGCCGTCCAGGTGGAGGCGTTGGTGACGCCGGTGCCGGTGGCGCCCAGGTAGACGTAGCTGCCCTGGACGTAGGCGCTCAGCGTGTACTGGGAGTTGGGCTGCACGCTGATGGTCTGGGTGCACTGGGCGGTGTCCTGGCCGGTCGGCGTGGCCTGGAGCGCGGAGGCACCGGAGTGGACCGGGCTGCCGACGGCCGCGCCGGAGCCGCCGGAACAGGTCCAGTCGGAGAGCCCGTTCTCGAATCCGGGGTTGGCCACCAGGTTGGGGGTGGCGGCGCCGGCCGTGACGGTGCCCGCCACGGCGATGCCGGCGCCGATCACGGCGGCCGCGCTCACCCCGGCGAGGGAGCGCGTCAGGACGCTCGACCCGTGCCGGGCGCGGCCGGTGCGGGGGGCCTGCGACGCGCGTTCCACGGGTGCCTGCTGCGGGCGTGGGCGACTCGGCCTTCGACGGAACATGTGGTGCTCCCTTCCCGCCGAGCGCCATGGACATGACCGACGCGTGGGGGCGCGACGCCCGGCTTGGGTGAGGTGGGGGACATGTGGGGCTGTGCCGGTCCGGATCGTAGGAGGGGCGGCAGGGTCCGTCAATAGGTCTGGACCATTTAAGGTCTGGACCAATTCCCCGGGGGCGCGCCGCACCGGTGCGCCCCTCGCGCGGGAGCCGGAAGGCGGACGCCGGAAATCCGGCAACGGCCCGACGGGAAAGGGTTCTGGAGGACGCCCGTCAGCGGGCCGTCCCGCGCAAGATCGGCGCGGTCTACCGGC
>NZ_JBHVET010001085.1:0-2003 GCF_042802135.1 Kitasatospora sp. NPDC057512 | reverse complement strand
GCCGGAGGGCAGTCTGCCGGGCCGTTGTGACGGCTGGGTGTCAGCCTCGGGTCAGCTTCTTGTACGTGGCCCGGTGCGGACGGGCGGCGTCGGCGCCGAGCCGCTCGATCTTGTTCTTCTCGTACGACTCGAAGTTGCCCTCGAACCAGAACCACTTGCTCTCGCCCTCGTAGGCGAGGATGTGGGTGGCCACCCGGTCCAGGAACCAGCGGTCGTGGGAGATGACCACGGCGCAGCCGGGGAACTCCAGCAGGGCGTTCTCCAGCGAGGAGAGCGTCTCGACGTCGAGGTCGTTGGTGGGCTCGTCGAGGAGCAGCAGGTTGCCGCCCTGCTTGAGGGTCAGCGCCAGGTTCAGGCGGTTGCGCTCACCACCGGAGAGCACGCCGGCCGGCTTCTGCTGGTCCGGGCCCTTGAAGCCGAAGGCCGACACGTAGGCGCGGGACGGCATCTCGACCTGGCCGACGTTGATCCAGTCCAGACCGTCGGAGACGACCTCCCAGAGGGTCTTCTTCGGGTCGATGTTGGCGCGGGTCTGGTCGACGTAGCTGATCTTGACGGTCTCGCCGACCTTGACCGTGCCGCTGTCCGGGGTCTCCAGGTCCTGGAGCATCTTGAACAGGGTGGTCTTGCCGGCGCCGTTCGGGCCGATGATGCCGACGATGCCGTTGCGCGGCAGGGTGAAGCTCAGGTCGTCGATCAGGACCTTCTCGCCGAAGGCCTTGTTGAGGTTCTCGACCTCGATGACGACGCTGCCCAGGCGCGGGCCCGGCGGGATCTGGATCTCCTCGAAGTCCAGCTTCCGCATCTTGTCGGCCTCGGCCGCCATCTCCTCGTAGCGGGCCAGACGCGCCTTGGACTTCGCCTGGCGGCCCTTGGCGTTGGAGCGGACCCACTCCAGCTCCTCGCGGAGGCGCTTGGCGCGCTTGGCGTCCTTCTGCCCCTCGACCTTGAGGCGCGACTGCTTGCTCTCCAGGTAGGTGGAGTAGTTGCCCTCGTAGCCGATCGCGCGGCCGCGGTCGAGCTCCAGGATCCAGCCGGCCACGTTGTCCAGGAAGTACCGGTCGTGGGTGACGGCCACGACGGTGCCCTTGTACTTGGCCAGGTGCTGCTCCAGCCAGTTCACCGACTCGGCGTCCAGGTGGTTGGTGGGCTCGTCGAGCAGCAGCAGGTCGGGGGCCTCCAGCAGCAGCTTGCAGAGCGCCACGCGGCGCTTCTCGCCACCGGACAGCTTGGTGACCGCCCAGTCGCCGGGCGGGCAGCCCAGGGCGTCCATGGCCTGCTCCAGCTGGGCGTCCAGGTCCCAGGCCTCGGCGTGGTCCAGCTCCTCCTGGAGCTTGCCCATCTCGTCGAGCAGCTCGTCCGAGTAGTCGGTCGCCATCAGCTCGGCGATCTCGTTGAAGCGGTCGAGCTTCCCCTTGATCTCCTTGACGCCGTCCTGGACGTTCTCCAGGACCGTCTTGGTCTCGTCCAGCGGCGGCTCCTGGAGCAGCATGCCGACGGTGAAGCCGGGCGAGAGGAAGGCGTCGCCGTTGGAGGGGTGCTCCAGGCCGGCCATCATCTTCAGCACGGTGGACTTACCGGCGCCGTTGGGGCCCACGACGCCGATCTTCGCTCCGGGGAGGAAGCTGAGCGTCACGTCGTCAAGGATGACCTTGTCTCCGTGAGCCTTGCGCACCTTGCGCATCGTGTAGATGTATTCCGCCACGTGAGATCGCTCCGGCGTCGTCGGGAGTATTCGGCTTGCAGCCTTCCATTGTGCCGCACCCGGCCCCGAGCCCCGAATCGCCTGGATGACCCCACCGGGGTATCCGGAAGTGCTCCCCGGCCGCCCCGGCCCCGCCGCCCGGACCGCTGCTGCCCGACGCCCCCGCTCCCGCCCTCCCGGCCGCCTCTCCGGGGTCGGCACTCCGCGGTCCGCACTCCGCCCGCCCCGTGACCGCCGCCCCCGGAGCCCCCGCCCGGGAAACGCGACGGCCCGGCTCCCCGCAGCGGGTGCGGGGAGC
>NZ_JBHVET010001084.1:0-2013 GCF_042802135.1 Kitasatospora sp. NPDC057512 | reverse complement strand
TACGAGAGGTTGGCGCAGGGGTCGTCGTCGGCCGAGCGGGCGGCGCCGCTGATGCTGGTGGGCAGCGGGGCCGGTGCGGTGGCGGCGCCGCCGGGGGCCGGCGTGGCGGGGCCCGCCGGGTTGGCGGCGGCGAAGTCGTGGCCGAGGACGACGCTGACGCCCCGGCCGCCGGGTTGCACGGTCGCACCGGGGAAGAGCTTGGCGACCGCCTCGGCCGCGGTGCGCTCGCCGGTGCCGTACTCGACGACGGTGGTGCCGCGCGGCTTGCCGACCGCGTTGCCGACGCCGGTGACGGTGTAGCCGGCGCCCTTGACGGTCTCCGCGGCCCGGCCGCCGAGCCCGGTCTCGCCGGTGCCGTTGAGCACGGAGACCTTCACCTCGGCGGCCTTGGCGTCCGGGGCGGCTGTCGGGGCCGGTGCGGCCGCGGGGGTGGCGGCGGGTTCCGCGGTGGGGGAGGTGGAGCCGGTGTCGGCCGGGGCGCTCGCGTCCTGGCCGTCGATGGTGCGGTCGGCCTTGAGCGCGGCCCACAGCTGGTCCACGTCCGGGTGGACCAGGGCGACCCGGGGGCCCTCGTAACGCCAGGGCACGGTCAGGAACTTGATGTCGTGCAGGTCCACGTCCTTGAGCTCCATGGCGAAGGAGAGCAGCTTGGCGGCGGAGCCGAGGCCGGGGTCGACGGTCAGCGACTTCGTGGCCGCGTCGGCGAGCGGCAGCAGCGTGGTCGGGTCCATGCCGTGGGACTTCACCTCCCTGATGAGGGAGGAGAGGAAGGCCTGCTGGCGCTTGGTACGGCCGATGTCGGAGCCGTCGCCGATGCCGTGCCGCACCCGGACGTAGTCCAGCGCGCTCTGGCCCTCGACCTTCTGCTTGCCCTTGGCGAAGAGCAGCTTCCCCTTGCGGCCGAGGTTGGGGTTGAGGTCCCCCTCGTGGATGTCGTTCGGCAGGCAGACCTCGATGCCGCCGACCGCCTTGGTCATCGACGCGAAGCCGTTGAAGTCCACCACGATGGTGTGGTCGACGCGCAGGTTGGTCAGCTTCTCGACGGCGTTCTGGGTGCAGGCCGGGTTGCCCTGGTCGCTGTCGCCGACCGAGAAGGCGCTGTTGAACATCACATTGGTCTGTTCCTTGGTCCACTTGCCGTTGGGGAGCTTGCACGGCGGGATGGTGACCAGGGAGTCACGGGGGATGGAGATGCCGACGGCGTGCTTGTGGTCGGCGTAGACGTGCAGCAGGATCGCGGTGTCGGAGCGGGCGCCGCCGTCCCCGCCGCCGCCCAGGTCGCTGTTGCCGTTGCCGCGGCTGTCCGAGCCGATCATCAGCACGTTGACCGGGGTGCGGCCCTGGGCGTCCGGGGCCGCGGCCTCCGGGCGGTCCTTGCTGAGCGCGTCGCCGTCGAAGGTGCTGATGTTGCTGTTCAGCCGGTAGTAGAGGGCGGCGCCGCCGAGGACGGCGAGGGCGGTGCAGCCGGCGGTCGCCCAGAGCACCTTCTCCTTGGTGCTGCGCTTGGGCTTCTTCTTCGCCCGGCCCGCCGCGCGGCCCTCCGCCCTGCCCTCCGCTATGTCCGAGCTGTCCGGGTTCTGGCCGGTTCCGGTCCGGTCGGCCCTCCGGCCGGTGCTCCGGCGCCCGCCCGCCCGGTGCGGCGAATTCTCTGCTCCGGGGGAACCCTTGCGGCCAGACACGTCGTCATCCTCCACAGTTGCCACGCGCCCCCCGTCGAAGCGGCGGGTTCGCGTGGCCGGGGGCCGGGGCCGATCCGGGCAGGGCCCGCCGCTAAACTTTTACACCGCTGTAGAACTTCAGTGGAGCATACTAGGCGCGGATGGGAAAACCAGCTGGTCAGACCATGAGAAATTGGTCAGATCGGCGGGTCCGCGCTGCTCCGGAACCGTTACGAGGAGCACGATGACTAATCGGATCATACGTTCGATGGCTGGCGCCCTGGTGGCCCTGCTGGCCGCCGCCGGTCTCACCGCCGCGGCATCGGGCGCGGCGGCGGTGGCCGCACCCCGAACC
>NZ_JBHVET010001083.1:0-2029 GCF_042802135.1 Kitasatospora sp. NPDC057512 | reverse complement strand
GAGCGGCTCAGCTCCGCGGAGCTGGAGGAGATGTACTCCAGCAGACTGTGCGACCCGCTTCGCCCGCCGCCGGGTGAACACCCGCGCATCATCTGCTGCGCTGCACAGGTCCCCCGCCGTTCCCCACCATCCACCCCCCACCCGCCTCCCGGCGGGTGCCCGCCCCTCGCCGCACGCCGTCCCGCCTGTCACATCGCGGACTTACACGATCTTTCGGACACACTCGGGGCTTTTGGCCCACTCTCGCCCGTGCCGCACGCAACCACATCCTCGGATTCCCCCGCTGAGACGACGAGCTCATCGAGGGGCGGACGATGCCGAACATCCACAATCGATTCGTCGGGCCATCACCCCTGACGCCCGACCCGAAGACCAGATCCGCCGTCAGTGCGTCCCGCGCCGTTGCCTTCCTCGCAGGCCCCAGCGCGTCCTTCATCACCGGCCAGTCGTTGCACGTCGACGGCGGCTGGTTCCTCCACTGACCGCCCGTCCCACCGAACAGGAAGCAGGCCACCATGCAGCACCGCGTCCGCGCCGTCCTCCTCACCCCGAACGACACCATGCTGCTGATCAAGCGCATCCGTCCCGGCATCGCCCCGTACTGGGTGATCGTCGGCGGCAAGATCGAGCCCACCGACGCCGACCCCGAGGAGGCCCTGTTGCGCGAGGTCCGTGAGGAGATCGCCGGCGAAGCCGAGATCGTCGGCCTCCTCCACACCATCCAAACCGACGACGAGCGCCAGGACTT
Organism: Kitasatospora sp. NPDC057512; assembly: GCF_042802135.1. Lineage (NCBI taxonomy): Bacteria > Bacillati > Actinomycetota > Actinomycetes > Kitasatosporales > Streptomycetaceae > Kitasatospora > Kitasatospora sp. NPDC057512. The sequence goes on along the minus strand of NZ_JBHVET010001083.1, from coordinate 1,281 downwards.
CTACCTCGCCACCGTCGACAAGTGGAACTTCGAGGACCGCACCGGTCCCGAGTTCAGCCAGGAAGGCCGGGGCGAGTACCTCCTGGAGGAGATCCCCCTCACCGCCGAAGCCCTCGACGCGGTCAACCTCCTGCCCCAGGACTTCGCCACCGTTCTGCGCGGGGCCGTCGAACGCGGGAACCTCCCGGCCACCAGGTAGCCGCAAGCCGACAGCTACCCGCCAGCCCCAAACGTCTCACGCAGTGTCAATTGCCGTGATACGTTCTGTAATCCAATCGAAAACAGGCGACCCCGGCGGTGCTGGTAACACCCCGGGGTCCGGCAACAGGAGCACAACCTCCCGATGCGCGTCCATCGTAGCGCCCCCGTGCGCAACTTCACCGTGCTGCCCAACGCCGTCCTCCAGTACCGACGGCTCTCCTACACCGCCCGCGGCCTGCTCGCGGACCTCCTCTCCCGCCCCGACGGCTGGCGCGAGGACGGCCGACACATGGCCGACACCAGCCCCCAGGGGCGCGGCGCCGTCCGTAGGGCGCTGAAGGAGCTGACCGACGCCGGCTACTACCGGGTCGAGAAGATCCGCATGCCGGACGGCACGATCCGCACCGAGACCCACGTGTACGACGCACCATGGTTCACGCCGGATGCCACCCGTCCGGCGCCCGGTGGAGCGGCAACCGGCGCTGCTGGCAGCCCTGTTGTAAAGGACCGGCAGCAAGAACCCACCCTCCCCGCGAGTCCGGCCGATGACCTCGCGTCGAAAGGAGAGGAGGAGGATTCCGAGACCGAAGAGGTCCGCGAAGCGGTGGCCACCCTGTTCCAGGTGATCCGACCCGAACCCCGCCTGCGCCTCGGCGAGGCCGAAGCGCGCGAACTCGCTCCCCTGGTCGCCCAGTGGCTGGCCCGCGGCAGCACCTCCGCCGACCTGGCCCACGCCCTGCTGCCGGGCCTGCCCACCCCGATGCACTCGGCGGCCGCCGTGCTCCGCTACCGCCTGGAGCACAAGCTGCCACCCGCCCGGCCCGCCGCACGGCCATCGACCCGGTACACCGAGTGCGCCAAGTGCCACGACCCCGTGCCCCGACCGGGCATCTGCCGCCCGTGCGCCGGCCTGGCCACCCGAACCCTCCCGGTCGGCCAGGGGGCGGACGTGGCAGCGGCAGGTGCCGCCCGGGTCCGAACCGCTCTGCGCTCCGCGATGCCCGGCACTCGGCCTGCACGCGTCGCCGCCTGAGACACGCTGTCCCACCGGCCCGAGGGGCTCTGGCAGGTACCTCACCC
>NZ_JBHVET010001082.1:0-2037 GCF_042802135.1 Kitasatospora sp. NPDC057512 | reverse complement strand
TCGCCGGGCGGGCCGTCCCGCTGTCGACCGATCTCCCGTCCCGACATAGGCTGGTCCGCGCCCGAACGGACCTTCGTCCGGTCATCGGGCCGGCGGGCCGACATTTCGGAGGGGGCGTGCCCGCCACCACGGAGGATCGCAGGGGGGATGGAAGCATGTTCGAGGAGCACAGGGACAACCGGCGCGACGGACACCAGCAGGACGGCCAGGCGCACGACGGACAGGCACAGGACGGCCGACTCGCCGACGTCGAGATCGAGTACGACCAGTACGACGAACTCGACGATCTCGACGGGCACGACGGGCGCCACGGGCACGACGACGGGGCCCCGCACAGCTCGACCACGCGCCGGGTCGTGCTGGTCGCCGCCGGCGGGGTGTTCGCCGCCCTGCTGGCGGTCGGCGGCTACAGCGCCTACAACGTGCTGAACGCCGTGACGGACAACGGCCCGGCCGGCGGCGGCCACCAGGGCTCCGGCACCGTGGCGAAGGCCCCGCAGGAACCGCCGACCGCCGAACAGGCCGAATCGACGGCCAAGGAGTTCCTGGCGGCCTGGAGCCGCGGCGACATCCCGGCCGCCGCGGGCCTGACGGACCGGCCGGAGACCGCCCGCGCCGCACTGACCACGTTCCACGAGCGGGTGGGGGCCCGCACGCTCGCCCTGACCGGGACGGGCCGCGCGCAGGCCGACAGTCCGAGCGAGCCGGCCCTCGGCTTCCGGGTGAAGGCGGAGTTCGAGGGCACCCCGGACGCCTGGGAGTACGACAGCGTGCTGAGCGTCATCCGGTCCCAGGACGGGCGGCCCGTGGTGCGCTGGAAGCCGTCCGTGGTCCACCCCCAACTCACCCCCGGCCGGACCATCGGGGTGCAGGAGACGCCCAACCCGGTGTCCAAGCCCACCGACCGCAAGGGCCGGCCGCTCGACGCCTTCCCGTCGCTGCGCGCCGTCCTCCCCCAGATCGCCCCGCCGGACGGCGCGACCGCCACCACCGGTCGGGCCGTGACGCTCTCGGGCGGCGGCGAGTCGGAGCAGCTGTTCGTGCTGACGCCGCCGAGCGCCCCGCTGGTCAAGCTGACCCTGGACGCCGACCTCCAGCAGGTCGCCGAGGACGCGGTCAAGCAGCAGGCGGCGAACGGCAATCCGGCCTCGCTGGTGGCCATCCAGCCGAGCACCGGCCACATCCTGGCGATCGCGAACGCCCCGCAGGGCGGCTTCAACCGCGCGCTCGCGGGCGGCCAGCCGCCCGGCTCGACGATGAAGGTGATCACCTCGGCCGCGCTGCTGGAGGCGGGCGTCAGCCCGGACACCGTGGTGCCGTGCAAGGAGACCACCTACTCCCCGCGCGCCTGGCACAACGACGAGAGCGGCGACTTCCCGTCCTACACGCTCGCGGACGACTTCTCCCGCTCCTGCAACACCGGCTTCATCGACAAGGGCCTGGAGAAGCTCCAGCCCGGCACCCTCGGCACGGTGGCCCGCGAGCAGTTCGGCCTCGGCCTGGAGTGGCACATCGGCGTCCCGAGCCGCGACGCCACCATCCCGACGCCCGGGAACAAGGACGAGGCCGCGGCCGCGTACATCGGCCAGGGCCGGATCCAGGTCAACTCGCTGCTGATGGCCTCGGTCGCCGCCACCGTGCAGAACGGGACGTTCCGCCAGCCCGTGCTGCGCGAGGACGCCAAGCGCGTGACGGCGCCGAGCAGGCTCCCCGCCGACGTCGCCCGGGACCTGCGCGCCATGATGGCCAAGACCGCCACCCAGGGCACCGCCCGCACCCCGATGGCCGGCCTGTCCGGCCAGATCGGCGCCAAGACCGGCACCGTCGAGGCCGGCGGCCAGGCCACCAACAGCTGGTTCATCGCCTACCGCGGCGACCTCGCCGTCGCCGCCGAGGTCGAGGGCGGCGGGCACGGCTTCAGCGCGGCGGGCGTGGCCGCGGCCCAGGTGCTGAAGGCGGGTGGCGGCAAGGGCTGAGGCCCGGTCCGGCGCGCACCGCCCAGACCGCCCACACACCGCCCGCGAACGCGCCTCGGCG
>NZ_JBHVET010001081.1:0-2040 GCF_042802135.1 Kitasatospora sp. NPDC057512 | reverse complement strand
CCCGAACCCCGCTTCCGCGTCCGAAAGGTGGCCCGGCCCATGGACCAGCACCCGACCACACCCGGCCAGGGGCTGACCCGCCCGCCGCACCTGCGCCCCGGCGACCAGGTCGCCGTCGTCGCCCCCAGCGGTCCCGTCGACGCCGAACGCCTCACCGCCGGGTGCGCGATCCTCCGCTCCTGGGGGCTCCGCGTGACCGTCGCCCCGCACGTCCTCGACACCCACCCCACCCTCGGCTACCTGGCCGGCACCGACGCCGACCGCGCCGCCGACCTCCAGACCGCCTGGCTCGACCCCACCGTCGACGCCGTCATCTGCGCCCGCGGCGGGTACGGCGTGCACCGCATCGTCGACCTGCTCGACTGGACCGCGATGCGCGCCGCCGGCCCCAAGCCCTTCATCGGCTTCAGCGACGTCAGCTCCCTGCACGAGGCCTTCGCCCGGCGACTCGGCCTCGCCACCCTGTACGGACCACTGGCCGCCGGGTCCTCCTTCGTCTCCGACGGCCCGACCGCCGAGCACCTGCGCCGCACCCTCTTCGACCCCGCCGCCGTCACCGTCCTCACCTCGCCCACCGCCGCCCCGCTCGTCCCCGGCCGCGCCCGCGGCGTCACGGCCGGCGGCTGCCTCCACGTCCTCACCGCCGAGCGCGGCACGTCCGCCGCCCGTCCCTCGTACCAGGGCGCCCTCCTGCTGCTCGAAGACGTGAACGAGCACCCTTACCAGCTCGACCGGCTGCTGACCCAGCTCCTGCGCTCCGGAGCCCTCGACGGCGTGGCCGGCCTGGCCCTCGGCTCCTGGGAGGGCTGCGGACGGCCCCAGCGGGTCCGGGACGTGATGCTCGACCGGCTCGGCGGGCTCGGCGTCCCCGTGCTCTGGGAACTGGGCTTCGGCCACTGCCCCTCCACCCTCACCGTCCCGCTCGGCGTGCCCGCCCTGCTCGACGCCGACGCCGGCACCCTCACCCTGGACCTGCCCGCCCTCGCCGACCGCTGAGCGAAGCCGACCGCTGAGCAAAGAGGTGCACTGAGTAGGAGGCGCGTGCTGAGTAAGGTGCGGCCATGAACGAGGACCGCCTCACCGCCCTTGCCCTCGGCTTCCTCCGCGGCCCGGGCAGCAACGCCCGTACGATCCTCGGACTTGCCGGCCCGCCCGGCGCCGGCAAGTCCACCCTGGCCCGCCACCTGGTCGCCGAGGTCGAGCGAGCCGAAGGCCCCGGCACCGCCGCCTACGTCCCGCTCGACGGCTTCCACCTCTCCGGCGCCCAACTCGACCGCCTCGGCCTGACCCACCGCAAGGGCGCCCCGGCGACCTTCGACGCCCACGGTTACGTCGCCCTGCTGCGCCGCATCGCCGGCGACCGGTTCCAGGACATCTACGTCCCGGATTTCGACCGCACCCTGGACGAGCCGGTCGCCGCCCGCCACGTGGTCCGCCCGCGGACCCGGCTCGTCATCACCGAGGGCAACTACCTCGCCTCCGCCGAAACCCCCTGGCCCGACGCCCGCCGCCTGCTGCACGAGCTCTGGTACGTCCACGCCGACGACGACGTCCGCGAGGAGCGCCTGCTCCGGAGGCACCGCGACGGCGGCCGTGACGAGGCCACCGCCCGCCACTGGGTCACCGGCAACGACCACCCCAACGGCGAGTACGTGAAGCCGGGCCGGGCGCTCTGCACCCGCACCGTCCCCGGGACGGGTTTGCCTCCGGCGCCGGACAGGGGTAGTGTTTCCTAGTCGCTCGGCAGGGAGCACCGGACACGCGTCTGCGCGGACGGTCCCGGAGCGGCCAATCCTCTGAAACACCACTTTCCGGTTCGTGCCGGTCGTCTGTGCTTTTCGGCGCTGTGACCTGGTGCTTATTCGGCGTGCTCGTTTTATTGGGTTGCGGTCGGATTCGCTTTTCGGAGCGGGGATCGGCTAGAGTTTGAAACGTCGGACAGGGTGTCAAACCCCGGAAGACACCGGCGAGTTGGATGAACGAAGCCCCGGAAACGGAGCGGAAAACATCTGATAAGCTGGAAATACGAAAGAACGAAGC
>NZ_JBHVET010001080.1:0-2046 GCF_042802135.1 Kitasatospora sp. NPDC057512 | reverse complement strand
TCCCGGTAGTCCGTCATGGTCTGATCCGCTCGATTCCCCACCCATGCCTGTCATGTCCCGGTCGTCCGGCCCCACCCCGGACGCGCGCCCCCGGGACGGCGGGTACCCCCACAACCAGGAGTCACGCACCCATGCTGCGCTCACGCATTGAAAGGGCCGGGACCCCGGCTCCGCAGGGCGGCCGCCGACGCCGCCCCAAGAGCCTGGCCGCCATCGCGGCCGGCACCACCGCCTCCCTGCTGCTCGGCGCCGGTCTCGCGCTGTCCGGCGGCGCCGCGGCCAACGCCGCGACCACCAACTCCACCGGCGCGCCCGCCACCAGCGGCGGCCTCAAGGTCGCCTACTACGACCAGTGGTCGGTCTACGCGAACGCGTACTACCCCAAGACGATCCAGGACACCGGCGTCGCCGGGAAGCTGGACTACCTGATCTACGACTTCGCCAACATCCACCCGACCGACCTGGGGTGTTTCGAGGCCACCAAGGCCGCGGACACGAACGACAACAACCCCAACGCGGGTGACGGCGCCGCCGACGCGTTCGCCGACTACCAGAAGAGCTTCGGCGCGGACATCTCGGTCGACGGCGTCGGCGACGTCTGGAACCAGCCGATCGCGGGCAACTTCAACCAGCTGAAGAAGCTGAAGGCGAAGAACCCGAACCTCAAGGTCCTGCTCTCGCTGGGCGGTTGGACCTACTCCAAGTACTTCTCGCCGGCCGCCGCCACGGACGCCTCGCGCAAGCACCTGGTGTCGTCCTGCATCGACATGTTCATCAAGGGCAACCTGCCCACCGACGCCGGCTTCGGCGGCCCGGGCTCGGCGGCCGGCGTCTTCGACGGCATCGACATCGACTGGGAGTACCCGGGCGGCGGCGGCCACACCGGCAACATCTCCAGCCCGGCGGACAAGCAGAACTTCACCGCGCTGCTGAAGGAGTTCCGCACCCAGCTGGACGCGCAGGGCGCGGCCGACAAGAAGACCTACGCCCTGGCGGCGGCGGTCGGCGCCGGCCAGGACAAGATCATGAACGTCGAGACCGACAAGATCGGTCAGTACCTGACCTTCCTCGACGTCATGACCTACGACATGCACGGCGGTTGGGACGCCCAGGGGCCGACCAACCACCAGGCGGCGCTCTACTCGACCCCGGACGACCCGTCGACCCCGGCCAAGCCGGGCAACGGCAAGTACTCCATCGACAACGCCATCAAGGCGTGGACGGTCGGCGACAAGGAGTACGGCATCCCGGGCGGCTTCCCCGCCAACAAGATCAACATGGGTGTGCCGTTCTACTACCGCGGCTGGACCGGGGTGAAGGACAACGGCAAGCACGGCCTGTACCAGCCCGCCACCCAGCCGGCCGCCGGCGCGGCGATGTCCGGCAACGTCCCCGGCATCCAGATGTTCAAGGAGCTCGCGGGCTTCGTCGACAACCCGTCCAAGACCTTCTGGGACGACGCGGCCCAGGCCACGTACTTCTACGACGGCAACACCTTCTGGAGCGGTGAGGACGCCAAGTCGATCCAGGCCAAGCTCGACTACGCGCACTGCAACGGCCTCGGCGGCGCCTTCGCCTTCTCGCTGTACGACCTGGGCACCAAGACCGCCCTGTTCGACAAGATGGTGAGCGCCACCAACGGCTCCGCGTCCGCCTGCCCGGCCCCGCCGACCGGCACGCCGACCCCGACCTCGACCGGCACCCCCACCGGTACGCCGACCGGCACCCCGACCGGGACCCCCACGGGCACGCCGACCGGGACCCCGACCGGCACCCCGACCACGCCGGCCTCCTGCCCGGCCGCCCCGAGCTGGGACGCGAACACCACCTACGCGGCCGGCGGCACCAAGGTCTCCTGGAAGGGCCACTACTACACCAACAAGTGGTGGACCAAGGGCGACGACCCGAGCCAGAGCGGCCAGTGGGGCGTCTGGACCGACAACGGCCCCTGCTGAGACCCGCACCACCGATTGACCGAGGGGCCTGACGGACCCTCGCGGCACCTGAAGTGACGAGTCCGGCCCGCCGGGAGGAGCATCCTCCCGG
>NZ_JBHVET010001079.1:0-2047 GCF_042802135.1 Kitasatospora sp. NPDC057512 | reverse complement strand
GGCGAGGGCTGCTGCCCGTCGCCGGCCGTCGAGGTCCGTCCCGGTTACCGCGCGCCCCACTCCCGGTCCGTCGGCACGATGCCCGGGCGGACAACCCCGGGTGCCCAGCCGACCCGAATCAGGGCTGGGGCGGAAGGCGCCGGACGCGCGCCGGGATGAACGTGGACGGAGTCCCGGCTGCGCTCACGCGGGCGCGCCGATCAAGAGCCGGCCCCGCGACGGCGTGATCCAACGCCCGGCCGTTGTCGGCGAGTTACCGCATGTGGTCCACCTCGACGGCACGGGGACCATGCCGGTCGCGACTGCGGCCGACTGGACGCTTAGTCCGATTTGCATGCTTCTCAGTCGATATATCGGCACTTGTATGCTGCGGCCTGCCGGTGGCGGCCGCTCAGGCCGCCGCCTCTCGTTCTCCGCGCGGAGGGGCCGTGTTGTCGGAAGGGCCACCGACGTCGCCGTGGTCGCGGCGGACTTCACCGACCGCCGCACGAAGTTCGCACCGATGTGCCCCTGCCGCCCCGTCCCGAAAGGCACCCCCTTCATGACACCCGTGCTGCCGCTGATCACCTCCTGCCTTGTCGAACACTTCGGCCGTGATGCCGCGGCCGTCGGCCCCGAGAGCAGCTTCGAGAGCCTGGCGATGGACTCCCTGGCCATGATGGAGCTGATCACCATCCTCCACGGCGACCACGGCCTCCACGTCCCGGAGGACTTCTCGGAACTCAACGCGGACGCCACCCTCGCCGACGCCGCCGCGTTCCTCGAACAAGCCCAGCCCCAGCCGCAAGCCCAGCCCGCCGTATCGTGAGCGCCGCCGTAGCCGTCACCGGTCTGGGCATGGTCACCCCCGCCGGGAACGACACCGCCTCCACCTGGGCCCGGCTGTGCGAAGGGCGCTCCACGGCCCGTACGGACCCCGAACTCGCCGACTGCGCCGTCTCGTTCTCCTGCCGCGCCGCCAACTTCGACCCCGTGTCCCTGCTGGGGCGCAGCCTGACCTGGCGCATCGACAGGTTCATCCAGATGGCGATGGTCGCCGCCCGCGAGGCCGTGGCTGACGCACGGCTGGGCCGGGACCAGTGGGATCCCGCCCGGGTCGGTGTCGTCCTCGGCGCCGGCACCGGCGGCTGCGATACCAGCATCGCGACGTTCACCAAGATCATCGATCACCGGCACAAGAGCGTGACGCCGACGTACGTCCCTCGCAGTGCCCCCAACATGGCGGCCGGGGAGATCTGCATCGACCTGGGCATCCGGGGCCCGAGCATGGCGATCGCGACGGCGTGCGCGTCCGGCGGCACCGCCCTGGTCATCGCCGACCAGCTGCTGCGCTCGGGCACCTGCGACATCGTCCTGGCCGGTGGCAGCGAGGTGGCCCGCCATCCGCTGTCCGCCGTGGCCTTCGACCGGATGAGCGCGCTCTCACGCCGCGTCCACGACCCCGAGGGCGCCAGCCGCCCCTTCGACGCCGACCGCGACGGTTTCGTCCTCGGCGAGGGCGCGGCCGTCCTCGTCCTGGAGCGGGCCGAGCACGCCCACGCACGCCGCGCTCCCGTCCAGGCGTACCTCGCCGCGGCCGTGGCCAGCACCGACGCCCACCACCCCACCGCTCCGGTGCCCGACGGCAGCAGCGCCGCCCGCACCATTGGCGCGGCCCTGGCCCGAGCCGGGCTGTCGCCCGCCGACGTCGGTCACGTCAATGCCCACGGCACGTCCACCAGGTTCAACGACCTGGCCGAGGCGCGGGCCCTGCGCACCGTCTTCACCTGCCCTCCTCCGGTGACCGCGACCAAGAGCGTGATCGGGCACGCCATCGGTGGAGCCGGTGCCATCGAGGCCGCCGTGAGCGTGCTGTCCCTCGTTCACCAGCGCGTCCCGCCCACTGCGAACCTCGATCGCGTCGACCCGGACATCGACCTGGACGTCGTCACCAAGCAGCCGCGTGAGGCGCGGATGACCGCCGTCGTCAGTAACTCCTTCGGCTTCGGCGGCCAGAACAGCGTCCTCGTGTTCACCGCCCCCTGAAAGGCCCGGCTCGGGACACCGG
>NZ_JBHVET010001078.1:0-2054 GCF_042802135.1 Kitasatospora sp. NPDC057512 | reverse complement strand
GCTCGGGTGAGCCGACCGCCGGGCGGTCCGGGGTGTGGTCGTGCGGTCAGACGATGGCGGCCTGCTTGGTGGCCTGCTCGGCGGTCTGCCCGTCGGCCTGCTCGTCGGTGCCGGAGGTGTTCTCCCGGGGAGTCGGGAGCACGGCCATGATCACGCCGGAGATCACGATGGTCGCCGCCCAGGCGAGCCCGTACTTGCCGACGAAGGTGCCGGAGAGCGGGCCGGCGAACCAGTCGCACTTGGTGAAGGCGAGCCCGGCCAGCAGCGCGAGCACCCACGACACCATCGCCTGCCAGCAGAAGCCGCCCGCGTACCAGTACCGGCTGTTCCTGCTGGTGTCCATCAGCGCGGCGGCGTCGTAGCGCACCGCGCGCGACCGCCGCCGGTACATGTCCACCGCGTAGACGCCGATCCAGGCCGAGAAGGAGACGGCGAGCAGGATCAGGAAGGTGATGAACGAGCCCAGGAAGCTCTTGGCGACCAGCATCAGCAGCAGGCCGCCGACCAGCGAGATCACGGCGTTGATGCTGACGGCCATGGCGCGCGGCAGCTTCACGCCCATGGTCTGCGCGGTGAAGCCGGCCGAGTACATGGAGAGGCTGTTGATCAGCAGCATGCCCACGATCGCGGTCAGCAGGTAGGGCACGGCCAGCCAGGTCGGCAGCAGGTCGCCGAGGAAGGAGACCGGGTCCGCGGCCTCGGCCAGTCCGGGCGAGGCCACCGCCATCACGGCGCCCATCAGCACCATCGGCACCATGACAAGGCCGGCGCCGGAGACCGTCACGCCGACGATCTTCCGGCCGGAGGCGGCGTGCGGCAGGTAGCGGGCGAAGTCCGGGCCGGTGGGGACCCAGCTGATGCCGCCGGCGGCGATGGTCCCGATGCCGGCGATCATCATCGCGGTGGTGCCCGCGGGCTTGGAGAAGACCTCGCTCCAGTTCATGGTCGCGACCAGGTAGCCCAGCACCAGCACGCTGAAGATCCCGAAGAGGTACGTCGACCAGGTGTTGCAGACGTTCAGCGCCTTCCGGCCCATGCCGGAGACCAGGAAGGTGCAGGCGACGAAGGCGAAGAGCGTGATCACGATCAGTGCGGTGTTGCTCTTGACGCCGAAGACCAGGTCGAGGACGGTCAGCACGGCGTAGGCGCCGGTGACGGCGTTGATCGTCTCCCAGCCGAACCGGGCGATCCAGAGGATCGCGCCGGGGAAGAGGTTGCCGCGCACCCCGAAGGTGGCCCGGGACAGGGTCGCGCCCGGGGCTCCGCCCCACTTCCCGGAGACCGACAGCACGCCGACCATGCCGAACGAGATGAGGGCGGCGCACGCGGCGACGACCAGGACCTGCCAGAAGTTCAAGTGGTTGAACACCACCAGGGCCGCGCCCATGGTGAGGAGCAGGACGCTGATGTTCGCCGCGACCCAGGTCGGGAAGAGCTCGCGGACTCTGCCCCGGCGCTCGTGGTCGGGGACAGGCTCAATGCCGCGGGTCTCGATCGCGCCGTCGTTGGCGTCGGTGGACGGATTGTCCATGAGGGTGGCTCCGTGCGTGTGAAGCGGGAGGTAAATCGGTCAAATAAGATATTTGTGGAACTCTTCGCGCGTAGCGGGAGTCGAATCATCCTACTTTGTTCTGGACGCAGAGCGGTTGGCGCGGGTGCTCGCCGGCGGCCATCGGCGCACCCGCCTCCCGGACCCGCACCCGGTCCGCCCGGAAAACCGTGCGACCGCTGGGCGGCGGGCCTGTTGAATGGCCCGCATGTCCAGCGCACCGCAGGCCCCGGCCGAAGCCGTCGACCACCTCCTCGCCGAGCTCGCCCCGCTCGCCCACCCCGCCCGGATGCGGCGCCTCGCCGCCTGGACGAAGGAGCGGGCAGCGGGACCGAACGAGGGCGACGGGCCGGAGCGGCTCGGCCCCCTGCTGGCCGAACTGGACAAGCGCGGCGCCTACGGCCGGGGCCTGGCCGGGGTCGCCGCGACGATCGCCGGGGACGTCGCCTTCGTCGCCGCGCGGCTCACCGATCCCGACCCGGCGGTCAGCCGCCAGGCCCTGAAG
>NZ_JBHVET010001077.1:0-2056 GCF_042802135.1 Kitasatospora sp. NPDC057512 | reverse complement strand
GCCCTCCACGCCTCGGGAGTGGGGGGCCGCCGGTCTTTCTCGGGGGGCCGGGTGTTCCCGGCGGCGCTCCCGGGGGTGTTCCCGGGGCCGCGTTCCTGAGGGGCGTGGCCCCGGGCGCGCGGCATTCGCCGTGCGCGCCGACCGGAGTGCGGACCCGAACGGGTGAACAAGGGGTGGGGACACGCATCAGGCGGGGTTGGCGGACGTTGAGTGGAGGGAGGAGTGCACGAACGGTTGCCGGGGCGAGCGGAAGGGGTGAGCCGGTGCGGAGTGTCCAGCGGGCCGTCCTGCTGCGGGCGGCGGCGGCCGTGGTGGTGCTCGTCGGCGCGGTCGGGGTGCACGTCGAGGTGGGCCACGCGTTGGCGAAGCGCGGGGCCGAGCGGGCGGAGCGGGAGGCGGTGGCGTGCGCGGAGGCGGCCCGGCACCCCGATCTGTTCGAGGCCGGGTGGTTGGCGGGGTGCCGCTGACGTTCGGGTGTTCGGACTGTTCGGGCGGAACGTCACTCATCCGGCGTCATTCCCGACGGCGGAGAAACCCCCCTCCGTCCCCGACGGTTCCTCAGGGAGTGAACGAGTTTCCCGAGGGGGGTCCCCTGATGACCGCGCAGCCCGGTGGCTCCGCGCCCACGCCGACGGCGGGGCGGCCGGTGCCGGCCTGGAGCGAGTGGCTCGGCACGGTCGTCCGGCTCGGCCTCGCGGTGGTCTGGGGGTGGGCCGGGCTGGCGAAGATCTCCGACCCGGCGGAGGCCGCACAGGCCGTCCGGGCCTACGAGATCCTCCCTGAGGGCCTGGTCAAGCCGATCGGCTACGGCCTGCCGTTCCTGGAGCTGGCACTGGCCCTGCTGCTGGTGGTGGGCCTCGGTGTCCGGCTGGTGGCCGGGGTCTCCGCGCTCCTGCTGCTGGCGTTCATCGCCGGGATCGCCTCCGCCTGGGCGCGCGGCATCTCGATCGACTGCGGCTGCTTCGGTGGCGGCGGGCACGTCGACGCGTCGCAGACGGAGTACCTCCAGGAGATCCTGCGCGACACCGGATTCCTGCTGCTGGCCGGGTGGCTGCTGTGGCGGCCCCGCACCCGGCTGTCGGCGGACGGCTGGCTGGCGAGCTGACCCCCACATCCCTGCACCCGACGAAGGCCCCCGACCGTGGATGTCAACGCAATGAGCGAGAAGAACCGAGAAGGCAAGCGCACCGCCCGTGAGCGGATGCTGGAGCAGCGGGCGGCCGACGAGGCCTCCTCCCGGCGCAAGAAGAAGCTGATCGTGGGCGGCTCCGTGCTCGCGGTGATCGCCGCCGCGGTGATCGCCGGCGTCGTGGTGCAGAACCAGCGCTCCAAGCCGGAGACGCCGGTCGCCGCCCCGGCCGGGACGATCGGCGCCAAGAACCTGGTCATCCCGGTCGGCGCCGACAACGCGCCCTCCGTCCTCACCGTCTACGAGGACCCGCGCTGCCCCGCCTGCGGCACCTTCGAGCGCGAGTTCTCGTCGACCATCGACCAGCTGGAGGACGCCGGGAAGATCTACACGAACTACCACATCGTGTCGTTCATCGACCGGGCCGTGGCGGGCAAGGGCTCGCGGAACGGCGCCAACGCGCTGGGCTGCGCCCAGGACGCCGGGCACTTCCGGGACTTCCACGACGTGCTCTACCGCAACCAGCCGGACGAGACCAACGACGCCTTCGGCGACAAGGCCGTGCTGCTCGGCCTGGCCAAGCAGGTCAACGGCCTGGACACACCCGGGTTCCAGTCCTGCGTCAAGGACAGCAGGTTCGGCGGCTGGGTGTCCGCGGTGCAGCAGGACTTCGACAAGTCCAGCTTCAAGTCCACGCCGACGGTGCTGCTCAACGGCCAGCCGATCTACCCGAAGAACGGCGGCGAGGAGATCACCCCGGCGAACCTGGTGAAGTGGGTGGACGCCGCGAACCAGGGCAAGCAGCTGGGCACGGCGGGTTCGCACGGCCAGACCCCGGCGCCGACCAGCACCGCCTCGGAGGCCAACAACCCGTCGCCGACGGCCGGCTGAGCCCGCCAGGCCGCGCCGCCCCTCCCCGTCCGGAGG
>NZ_JBHVET010001076.1:0-2068 GCF_042802135.1 Kitasatospora sp. NPDC057512 | reverse complement strand
CCGCTGGACGGGCCGGCGGGCGGGGGGTCACGGGTTCAGCTGCTGCAGGGTGAAGGCCGTCGCCCGGTATGAGTACTGGGCCACGATGGAGTTGGCGTTGGCGGCCTCCGCGACCGCGAGCCAGTTGCCGGAGTGCTGCAGCTTGAGGCCGAAGGCGCCGGAGGCCGGGTCCACGACCTTCCAGAACTTCTGGTTGGGGCCGATGTAGCCCGAGCAGTCGAACACGCTGATCCAGGAGGCGTCCACGCTCCCGCCGTCGTAGCTGCCGATGCAGTCGCCGTTCTGCCGGTTGCGCAGCACGTAGCTGCTGGTGTCCTCGGGGGCGCCCGGCCACCGGCACAGGCCCCACTGCTGGTTGCGCTGGCCGTTCCAGGGGTACTGGATGAGCGCTCCGTCGAAGAAGGTGCCGCCCTGGCTCATGTCGAGGACCTGCCCGGCCGGGGTGTTGATCCGGTAGTACCCCGAGCAGCTCCAGCCGTTCCAGTCGGACCAGCCGAACTTCGGCGGGGTGTCGGCGGACGCGGGGGCGGCGAGCAGTGTGCCGCCGGCCAGTGCGGCCAGGATGCCGGCGCCGAGCGTGCGCAGGGCGCGGGCCGTCCGGCGCCGCAGCGGGTTCGTCATGGGTTCCTCCGTCGTGGTGTGGGGTGGGCGGGTCAGCAGGAGAGCCGGATCTGGGCGGTGCGGCGCAGGGTGCCGGCCGGTTCGGTCTGGGCGCAGGTGACGCTGCCGATCTCCGGCAGCTCGTAGGTGGTGAAGCTCCCCCCGCCGCCGTCCGGGAAGGTGTTGAGCCACACGCCGGTGGTCGGGCCGGTCTGGGCGCAGACGAACTTGGCGTACTCGCCCTGGACCCGGCGGGTGCCGCGGTAGAGGCCGTAGTAGCCGGGCTGGTTGAGGTTCCAGGTGGTCGAGACGGTGGTGCTGGTGGTGGTCGAGGTGGTCTTCTGGACGGAGAAGCCGACCTTGGCCTCGATCTTGAGGAAGAGCACGCTCGCCGAGGCGCTGATCTCGGCGCTGCGGTTGACGACGGTGGTCACCGAGTCCACCCGGCTCAGGGTCTCGGTGCGCTGTCCGGTGGTTCCCGGGGCGACGTAGACGGCGAGGAAGTCGGTGACGACGGGGTCGACCTGGAGGGATGTCACTTCCAGCCAGGTCTGGTCCACGGCGGGGTTGCAGTTCGTCGTCGGCGGGCGGGTGCCGGCGTGGGCGGTGCCGGCACCGATGCCCCCGATCTCCAGCAGGGTCATGACGATCGTGGTGGCGGCCGCGGCCGCCGCCGTCCGTCGGCGGGGCCGGTGGACGAGGGTCATCTGTTCTCCTCCGTGCTCTGGTGGATGGGCCGCACCCCCGCGGCCGGAACCGTGCGGGTGCGGGCGGGGAACGGTGGGGCGGTGGGGCGGGGAACGGTGGAGCAGGGAAGGGTGAGGCGGTGGGGCGGGCCGTCGTGGGGGATGCCGTCCGGCCCGGTGACGATCCTGCGCAAGGCCGTCATGAATTCCTCACGACCTCATCACGCCGCGGGAGGGCGCCCCGGAGCGGAGCGCCGTGTCCGCGGCGCCGTGGACACGGCGCCGCGCCCGGGCGAGGATGACCCTGCCGCACCCGTCACGGGGCTCGGGGCGCAGGGCGACGCACGGCACTGTTCGATCGTCGGAGGCCATGGGTGGAGTTCAGGATCCTGGGAGCACTGGAGGTGCGGGCCCGGGACTCCGGTCCGCTCGCCGTCGGCGGCCGGCTCCAACAGGCGCTCCTGGCCGTGCTGGTGGCCCACGCCGGCCGGACGGTGTCCGTGCCCCGGATCGTCGACGCGGTGTGGGACGAGTGCCCGCCCGCCACCGCCGACCGCCAGGTCCGCAACATGGTCGGGCTGCTGCGCCGCGCGCTCTCGCCCGGCTCGCGGCGGCCTTCACCGATCCGCACCGACGGGCCGAGCTACCTCCTCGCCACGGAGGGAGTCCGCGTCGACGCGCGGGAGTTCACCGCCCGGGTCGACGTCGCCGCCCGTGCGGGCGCCGACGGCGCGCCCCTGCTGCGCGAGGCCCTGGACCTGTGGCGCGGCCCGGCCCTGGAC
>NZ_JBHVET010001075.1:0-2069 GCF_042802135.1 Kitasatospora sp. NPDC057512 | reverse complement strand
GGTGCGCGAGCAGCGCACCCGCCCTCGCGGGTTTCAGGAGCCGCCCTCCCGGGCGTCGTACGAGGCCCGCGCCGCCGCGATCTCGCGCTGGTGCGCCTCGGTCCAGGTGACCAGGGACCGGATGGTGGCGTGCAGGGTCCGCCCGAGCGGCGTCAGCGCGTAGTCCACCCGGGGCGGCACCACCGGGTGCACCGTCCGCTCGACCAGGCCGTCCCGCTCCAGCTGGCGCAGCGTGACGGTGAGCATCCGCTGGCTGACCCCGTCGATCGCCCGGCGCAGTTCGGTGAAGCGCAGCGACTGCCGGTCCAGCAGGGCGATCACCAGGAGCGACCACTTGTCGGCGATCCGGTCCAGGATCTGCCGCACCTCGCAGTCCTCCCGGACGTCCCACTGGAAGACGTCGTAGCCGTCCTCGGTACCCGCGCAGTGCGTCGGTTCCTTTGAAGTGCCTTCTTCCACAGCTCCTGATGCTGCCCGAGGATGGCGGTGGTTACAAGAGGGAACCGACCGGACGGAAGAGAACCGTCCGGGGCCCTCGCCACCCCCCTTCCCGAGGAGCCCCAGGTGTCCGTGTCATCAGCCCTGCCCGAAAACGGCCGGGAGGCCGCCCCGGCGCCCGAGGAGCCGCCGGCCCGGATCGGCGGCCGGTCCGCCGCCGTGCTGGCCGTGCTCTGCGGCGCGATCTTCCTGGAGGGCATCGACGTCGCCATGCTGAACGTGGCGCTGCCCTCGATCCGCGCCGACCTGGGCATGTCCACCGGCGCGCTGTCCTGGGTGCTGAGCGCGTACGTGCTGGGCTACGGCGGCTTCATGCTGCTCGGCGGCCGGGCGGCGGACCTGCTGGGCCGGCGTCGGACGTTCCTGTTCTGGCTGACCGTCTTCGTGCTCTTCTCCGGCCTCGGCGGGCTGGCCGACGCGGGCTGGGTGCTGATCCTGGCCCGGTTCGCCACCGGCCTGTCGGCGGCCTTCATGACCCCGGCCGGACTGTCGATCATCACCACCGCCTTCGCCGAGGGGCCGCGGCGCAACCGGGCGCTGCTGGTGTACGCGGGGACGGCCGCGGCGGGCTTCTCGCTCGGCCTGGTGGTCGGCGGGCTGCTGACGGCGGTCAGCTGGCGCTGGGTGTTCTTCGCCCCGGTGCTGCTGGCCGCCGGGCTGCTGGCGGCGGCCGTCCCGCTGATCCCGCGCGACGCCGCGCCTTCGGCGAAGGCGTCCGGCGGGCGCTTCGACCTGGCCGGGGCGGCCGCGGTGACCGGGGCGATGCTGCTGCTGGTGTACGGCGTGGTCCGGATCGGCGAGCCCGGCGCGGGGGCGGGCCTCACCGCCGCCGTGCTGGCCGGCGGGCTCGTCCTGCTGGCGGTGTTCACGGTGGTCGAGCGGCGCTCGCCCGCGCCGCTGGTGCGCCTGGGCATCCTGCGCTCCGGGCCGCTGCTGCGGGCCAACCTCGGCGCGCTGCTGTTCGCCGGCTCGTTCTTCGGCTTCCAGTTCGTCGCCACCCTCTACCTCCAGGACCTGCGCGGCTGGTCCCCGCTGCAGACCGGCCTCGCGCTGCTCGCGATCGGCGCGGACTCGGTGCTGGCGCCGACCCTCACCCCGAAGCTGGTGGAGCGATACGGCAACGCCCGGGTGATCATGGGCGGCTTCCTGCTGGCCGTCCTCTCGTACGGGCTGTTCCTGCCGGTGGGCGCCGACTGGACGTACCCGATGATGTTCCCGACCATGCTGCTGACCGGGCTCGCCTTCGCCCTCGCGTACGGGCCGCTGACCATCGCGGCCACCGAGGGGATCGCGGAGGAGGAGCAGGGGCTGGCCGGCGGGCTGCTCAACACCTCGTTCCAGTTCGGCGCGGCGCTCGGCCTCTCGGTGGTGACCACGGTGAACCTGGCCGCGCTGGGGGCCGGGGCCACGGCGTTGGAGGGCTTTCGGGCGGCGCTGGTGGTGCCGGTCGTCTCGGCGGGGCTGGGCGCGGTGGTGGCCGCCACCGGTGCCGGGCGGCGGCGGCGCGCCTGACGTCCCCTCGGAACGAGCGGCAGCCCCAGTCGAACGGCCCTGTCGGAGCGGACTCCGAC
>NZ_JBHVET010001074.1:0-2074 GCF_042802135.1 Kitasatospora sp. NPDC057512 | reverse complement strand
GGCCACAGCCGTGCGGGGCACCCCTGTAGGTTCAGCCAGCCGGAAGTTCCCCTGACTTGACCCCGTTGAGGAACGAGGCCCAGGCGTCAGCCGGGAAGAGCAGCGCCGGCCCGCCCAGGTCCTTCGAGTCGCGGACTGCCATGCCGTTCAACCCCAACTTCAGGGCTTCTACACACTCGTTCGCCTGAGCGCTGTAACTGCTCTTGTACCAACCCCGAGCGCCGTCCTCAGTCACAGTCATGCGCTCACACCTCTCGTCTGGTCTCGTCGTCACATCTCCGCCGCAATGGCCGCGATCATATCCAGCGATTTCACGGGGTCCAGGGCAGCCGACCGCAAGTACTCGAAGACCAGCCCGTAGCCGTCCAGCTCTCCTTGCTGCTCCAAGTAGTGGCTGCTCGTCAACGTTTCCAGAAACACAGCCCCTGGGGCAGGCGAGTCGGAGAAGCCGTACATCACGAACGCACCGCATGCACCGGCGGTTGCGCCGACATCCAGTGGCACCACTTGCAGGGTCACGTTCGGGAGTTTCGCCATCTCCGTCAGATGCCGCAACTGCTCCCGGTGGACCTCTGCTCCTCCCACGGGACACCTGAGCGCAGGCTCCCAGATGATCGCCCAGAAGCGGGCCGGGTCCGGCTTCGCGAGGACTTCCTTCCGCTCCATCCGGATCTCGACCAACTGGTCAACGCGTTCCGGTCGCACGGCGGCAGGATTGGCTTCAAGCAGGGCCCGGGCATAGCGCCGCGTTTGCAGCAGGCCCGGCACGACCATGGTCTGCCACATCCTGATGTACCGAGCGTCGTCTTCGAGCCCGAGAACATCGACGTAGGCCGACGGGATCGTGTCGCCGTAGTCGTGCCACCAGCCGCGCTTCTTGCTCTCCCTTGATAGGGCCTCAAGACCATCGCGCTGCTCCCCGGTCACTCCGTAGAGGTCGAGCAGGATCCCAAGGTCCAGCCGACGAACGCCCGACGCCCCGGTCTCTATGCGGCTGATCTTTGCGCGCGAACAGGCAAGTGCCTGTGCTGCGTCTTCGGTCCCCTTGCCCGCAACCTCGCGGAGACGGCGAAGTTCCGAGCCAAGCCTGCGAGCACGCACGGTCGGCCTCAGCTCATCAGCCATGTCCAAGTCCTCTCCCTGGCGGCCTCCAGTCTGCCTTGTGACGATTCGTCAATCCAACGAGCTGATATCTGCATCGTTGCATTCGTTTCGCTTGCGGTCTGCATCAACACAGGTGCATGCTACCTGGAGTAGTGAGACGAGCCACACAGAGTCATTGCGACAAGGCTCATCTCCCGGGCATCCCCATGCCTTCTTCAGTCGCTCTCACCTGCACACTCCAGAGGTGGCCCCGCCATGCCTGAAGACCTCTCCCCCTCCCCCATCCCCGCCGAGCGGACCTGCTGGCTGCCCCGGCACCGCAAGGCCCCCCGCACCGCCCGCTGGGAGCTCCACGACTTCCTCCTCCCCCACCCCTCCGGCGAACTCCTCGTCTTCACCGGGGAGTTGCTGGTCAGCGAGCTGGTCACCAACGCCGTCCGGCACTGCCGCGCCCCGCGCGACCGGCTGATCCTCGTCCGTTTCCAGCTGCTCCCGGACGACACCCTCCGTATCGAGGTGCACGACGCCGACAGCGAGAAGCCCTCCCTCCGGCCCGTCTCCACCTCCGCCGAGACCGGCCGGGGCCTGTTCCTCGTCCAGCAGCTGGCCACCCAGTGGGGCTGCTGCCCGCGCAAGGGCGGCGTCGGGAAGTTCGTCTGGTGCCACGTCTCCCCCGAGGCGGACGCCGCGTGAGTACCGTCCGGGCCGGGATCGCCGGCGTCATGCTCCCCACCGACTTCCCCAGCCTCGACCACGCCCTCCCCGTCCTCTGGGAGCGCGTCCGCAAGCTCCCCATCCGGGAGGCCCACCGGGACTTCATCCGGATCTGCATCGGACCCGGTGGCGGCCAGGGCATCGCCACCTGCCTCTCCCGCAACGACAGCTGGAGCGTCACCCTCTACGTCGGCGAGATGACCGACTGGACCTCCCACCTGATCACCATCACCACCACCGCCCCGCAGCCCTGAAC
>NZ_JBHVET010001073.1:0-2084 GCF_042802135.1 Kitasatospora sp. NPDC057512 | reverse complement strand
GCGGCAGCCGGCTCGACGGCGGCTCCTTCGGCCGCGGCGCCGGGGCCTCCTTCGGGGCCGGCGCGCTCGGCGCGGACGCCCCGCTGCCCGGGGTCGACCCGCGCGCCTTCGGGCGCGGCGCGGTGCTGCGGCCGCTGATGGGCCGGCGCTCCGCCCGCCCCGAGCCCACCGCCGCCCCCGCCCGTCCGCAGTCCTCCGCGGCCGTCGTCCGCCCGCCCGCGCGGGGCCGCCGGCTGGTGTTCGCCGCCGCGGGCGCCTTCTCCGTCGCCGCGGTGACGCTCGGCGGCGTCGGCGGGCTCAGTACGCAGGGCGAGGAGCGCCACGGCACCACCGTCAGCCCGCCCGGCGCCGGTACCGGACGCGGCGGCGGACTCGTCCCGATGAACGCCCAGGTCCCGGTGGACTTCCCCGGTCGCCCGGTCGCCGCGACCCGCGAAGCGACCCCGCCGGGCTCCCCGGAGCGCTACCCCGGGGGCGTCGCCGCACAGCGCCAGCAGACCCGCTAGAGCAACCCTCGACGGACCCGGGACGCACGCTCGATCCCCCGTCCGGACGGCCTCGGCCACCGGCAGGTCTTTACCACGGCTTCATCCCAGCGTGGACCAGGGACTCGCCGGTGGCCATTACCCTGTAGGAACCGTCGTCCGACGAGCTAGGGAGCCAAAGGTGTTCAGCGACGTGAGCGGGCTGGAGGTGCTGACCCTCGTCGTGATGGCCATCATCATCTTCGGTCCGGACAAACTGCCGAAGCTGATCCAGGACACCATGAACGTCGTCCGGAAGATCCGGTCCTTCGCCGACAACGCGAAGGAGGACATCCGCAGCGAGCTGGGCCCCGACTTCCAGGACTTCGAGTTCGAGGACCTGAACCCCAAGACCTTCGTCCGCAAGCAGCTCATGGGCGGCGAGGAGGACCCGCTGGGCCTCAAGGGGATGAAGGACTCGCTGGACATCCGCTCCGTCCTGGACGACAAGCCCGCGGCCCCGGTCAACGGCCGCAGCGGCAGCGTCAGCTTCGAGAAGTCCGCGCCGGCCCCCGCCTCCGCCGGCGCCCCGCTGGCCCCCGGCGAGCGCCCCCCGTTCGACCCCGACGCCACCTGAACCGACCCCGCGTACGGCGCTCCGGCGCCGCGCCACCGCCCCGCCCGGCCACCCGGCTGAGCGGGGCGGTGGCGTGCGCGCCGCTATTGTGCTGATTGCTCCCGCTGAGCCGTCCGTCACACCGCGCCCCGTCGCGGACCGGGAACGGCCCCGGGGAGCGCCGCGGTACGCCACCATGGGAGCGCGCCACGGCAGGCAAACGTGTGTTTGAGGAGGCCCGGGGATGGACGCGACGAGTCAGGCGGGAGGGGCGACGGCCACGGCCGGCGGCCCGGTGGTCGGCGGACAGGCCGGCCCGGCGGACCCGCTGGTGCCCTACCTGTCCGCAGACTTCCCCTGGTACGGGCTGGACGAGGGCTGGACCGGCCGTCGCTTCCTGGCGCAGGCCGGCGCCGGCCCCCGCACCGCGGGCAGCGTCGACTACGGCTCGCTCGGCCACGGCGAGGAGCCGGCCCAGCGGTACGAGCCGCGCGACGTGCGGAAGTTCGCCGTCGTGGTCACCGTGGCCCGCCGGGACAGCCGCCGCAGCGCCGACAACACCGGCACCCTGGAGGCGACCTCCGCCTCCTCCGCCGCCTGGCTGGCCGGCTCCGGCCTGCTCGCCGGGACCTGGCCCGGGCAGCTGGACCGGGCGCTGCGCCAGGACTGGCTGGACCAGCAGAGCAGCCTCGCCTGGGACCTCGCCGACGACCTGGCCGGCCCCGGCTGGTCCACCCTCAGCCTGCCGGTCAACGGCCTGCCGCAGCCCTTCCGCTACCGCGAGTCCGAGTACGGCTGGGTGCTGGCCGGCGAGGCCCCCGGCGTCCTGCTCGGCGCCTACGGCCGCGGCGTCAGCGCGTACGGCCTCGGCTTCTCCACCGTCCCGGACCTGACCGCCTACACCCGGCCGTAGGGCCCGCGGCGGTACGGCAGAGGCTCCGCGGCGGTACGGCGAAGGGCCGGGTGGTCACCCCACCCGGCCCACCGCCAGCATCCACCCCAGG
>NZ_JBHVET010001072.1:0-2086 GCF_042802135.1 Kitasatospora sp. NPDC057512 | reverse complement strand
GCCGAGGAGATCGGCGGGGCGCGGCCGTTTTGCGCGGTGGAGCCGTTCCCCGTGTTAGTTGTATGCTCACAATGATTACAACAACACAAATAATCATGGAGCGTTCGTCATGCCCGATGCCGCTCGACCGCGGCCCTGGCTCGTGCTCGCCATCTGCTGCATGAGCCTGCTGATCGTCAGCCTCGACAACACCATCCTGAACGTGGCCCTGCCCGCGATCCGTCGCGACCTGGACACCTCGGTGTCCGGACTGCAGTGGACGGTCGACGCCTACACCCTGGTGCTGGCGAGCCTGCTGATGCTCGCCGGATCGACCGCCGACCGGATCGGCCGCCGTCGGGTCTTCCGGATCGGGCTGGTGGTGTTCACCGGGGCCTCCCTGCTGTGCAGCCTGGCCCCCGGACTCGGCTGGCTGATCGCCGCGCGGATGCTCCAGGCGGTCGGCGGATCGATGCTGAACCCCGTCGCCATGTCGATCATCAGCAACACCTTCACCGACTCCCGCCAGCGCGCCCGCGCGATCGGCGTCTGGAGCGGCGTGGTGGGCATCAGCATGGCCGCCGGGCCGATCATCGGCGGGGCGCTGGTGGAGTCGGCCGGCTGGCGGGCGATCTTCTGGATCAACGTCCCGATCGGCCTGGCCGCGCTCTTCCTCACCACCCGTTACGTACCGGAGTCGCGGGCGGCCCGCACCCGCCGGGTGGACCCGGTCGGCCAGCTGCTGGTGGTCGTGCTTCTCGCCGCCCTCACCTACGCGATCATCGAGTCGCCGGAGCGCGGCTGGACCTCGCCCGTGGTGCTCGGCTGCACGGCGGCCGCGCTGGGCGCCCTGCTGGGCCTGCTGTGGTACGAACCCCGGCGCACCGACCCGCTGATCGACCTGCGGTTCTTCCGCTCCGCGCCCTTCTCGGGCGCCACCGTGATCGCGGTCGCCGCCTTCGCGGGCCTCGGCGGCTTCCTCTTCCTCAGCTCGCTGTACCTCCAGGACGTCCGGGGGCTCGACCCGCTGCACGCCGGGCTGTTCATGCTGCCGATGGCGGTCATGTCGCTGCTCACCGCGCCGCTGTCCGGCCGGATGGTCGCCGGCAGGGGGCCGCGTACCCCGCTGCTGCTGGCCGGGACGGCGCTGACCGCGAGCGCCGTGCTCCAGGCGGTCGGCTACTCCGCTCACCTGTCGACCGGGCTGCTGGTCCTCGCCTTCCTGCTCTTCGGCACCGGATTCGGCCTGGTCAACGCCCCGATCACGAACACCGCCGTCTCCGGGATGCCCCGCTCGCAGGCCGGGGTGGCGGCGGCCGTGGCCTCCACCAGCCGTCAGGTCGGCCAGTCCCTGGGCGTCGCGGTGACCGGTGCCCTGATGGCCGGGGCGGCCCTGTCGGACCCGGCGGCCTTCACCGGGGCGGCGCGGACGGCGTGGTGGATCATCGCCGGCTGCGGGGCCGCCGTCCTGGTCGCCGGTACGCTCACTTCCGGCCGCTGGGCCCGGGCGACGGCCGAACGCGCGGCGCAGCGGCTCGCTGCCGAGGAGGCGGCCGAGGAATCCGAGCGGACGAAGGGGACGGTGGACGCCTGATGGAGCGCCTGGACAGCGGCGGGCACCCGGAGGGGAGCGGGGTCGAGGCCGCAACGGCGGCCCGGGTCTGGCAGGGGATGAACGCCCTCGTGCTGGAACGTTACAACCGCCGCAAGAGCGTCGCCGAAGCCCTCGGCATGAGCTTCAGCCGGGTCAGGGCGCTGCGCCGGCTCGCCGCCGGCCCGATCACCCTGCGGGAGCTGGCCGAGCGGCTGGCCGCCGACCCGCCGTACACCAGCGTCATCGTGGACGACCTGGTGCGGCGCGGCCTCGCCGAGCGCATCGCCAACCCGGTCGACCGGCGGTCCAAGCTGGTCCACCTCACCGAGGAGGGCGAGGCGAAGGCCGCGATCGCCACCGGGATCCTCACCACCCCGCCGGACGCGCTGCTCGCGCTGCCGCCGGAGGACATCCGGGTGCTCGACCGGGTGGTGGCGAAGCTCCTGGGCTGAGCCGCCCGCGCCGTGTCTTTTGTCTTTTAGCGCGCGCGGGGGAAGGGTGTTTACCGTTTAT
>NZ_JBHVET010001071.1:0-2086 GCF_042802135.1 Kitasatospora sp. NPDC057512 | reverse complement strand
GCACGGGCCCGTACTGCGGCCGGCGCCTGTCCGGGGCGGCCGGCCGTCCTGCCCGTCCGCCGTCCCCGGTGCGGGCCGGGGAAGCCGACGGTGTTCACGGGGGTCAGGTCCGCTTGCGGAACCGGGCGACCGCCAGCGGGGCGAAGACCGCGGTGATGCCGGCCGACCAGATCAGCACGATCATCACCGGGTGGGCCACCGGGCCCGTGCCGTTGAGCAGGGAGCGGGAGGCGTCGGCCAGCGCCGAGAGCGGGTTGATCTTGGTGAAGGACTGCAGCCAGCCCGGCATGGTGTCGGTCCGGGCGAAGATCGAGCTGCCGAACTGCATCGGCATCAGGACCAGCATGGCCACGCCCTGGACGGCCTGGGCGCTGCGCAGGGCCATGCCCAGCAGCATCGAGATCCAGACGATCGACATGCCGAACAGCAGGGCCAGGCCGATCGTGGCCAGCACCTCCAGGGGGCCGGTCTTCACCTCGAAGCCGATCAGCATCGCGAAGCCGATCAGGATCGCGAAGGAGAGCAGCCCGCGGAGGGTCTCGGCGACGATCTTGGACAGCAGGACGGAGGCCCGGCCGATCGGCAGGGTGCGGAAGCGGTCCATCACGCCGCTCTGGAAGTCGCTGTTGAGGCCGGTGCCGACGGCCATCGCGAGGGTGAGGCCGGTCTGCCCGAGCAGGCCGGGGATCAGGTACTGCTTGTAGGTGTCCTGGTCGCCGGCCATCGCGCCGCCGAAGACGTAGACGAACAGCACGGTGAAGATGACCGGCATCAGCACGGCGTCGAACATCGACTCCGGGTCGGCCTTGATCCGCATCAGGTTGCGCCGGGTCAGCGCGCCGACGTGGCGCAGGGTGCCGGTCAGGCCGATCCGGGAGTCCTCCGCCGGGGGCCGGGTGTCCCGGGCCCGGGAGGGGGTGAGCGTGGCGGTGGTCATGCGACGGGCTCCTTGGCGAGGCTGGGGGCGGGCACGGCGGCGGACGCGGGCTTGCCGGTGATGGCGAGGAAGACCTCGTCCAGGCTGGGCACCTTGGTGTCGATGCCGGCGATGGCGAAGCCGCGGGTGCCGAGCACGCCGATCACCGCGGTCAGCTGCTCCTCGCCGGTGATCGGCACCGCGAGCAGCCCGGTGTCGGTGGAGACGGTGGCGTTGAGGACGCCGCTCTCGCGCAGGCAGCGGGCCATCTCGGGCAGCTCGGCCGGGTGGGCCGGGCGGACCTGGAGGGTCTGGCCGCCGACCTTGGCCTTGAGCTCGGAGACGGCGCCGTTGGCGATCACCCGGCCGCGGTCGATGACGGTCAGCTCGTTCGCGAGCTGCTCCGCCTCCTCCATGTACTGGGTGGTCAGCAGCACGGTGCTGCCCTCGGCGACCATCCGCTGCACCTCGTCCCAGACCTCGTTGCGGGTGCGCGGGTCCAGGCCGGTGGTGGGCTCGTCCAGGTAGAGCACCCGGGGGCGGCCCATCATGCTGGCGGCCAGGTCGAGGCGGCGGCGCATGCCGCCGGAGTAGGTCTTGGCGGTCCGCTTGGCGGCCTCGGTGAGCGAGAAGCGCTCCAGCAGCTCGGCGGCCCGGGCCCTGGCCTCCCGGCGGGGGAGGTCGAGCAGCCGGCCGATGAGGTAGAGGTTCTCGTACCCGGAGAGCAGCTCGTCCACGGAGGCGTACTGGCCGGTGAGGCCGATCGTGCGGCGCAGCTGCTTGGGCTGGCGCAGCACGTCGTAGCCGCCGACGTACGCGGTGCCGGCGTCCGGCTTGATCAGGGTGGAGAGGACGCGCACCAGGGTGGTCTTGCCCGCGCCGTTGGGGCCGAGCAGGGCGAGCACGGTGCCCTCCCGGACGGTCAGGTCGACCCCGTCGAGGGCCTTCGTCTCGCCGTAGTGCTTGACGATGCCCCGCACCTCCACGGCGTTCCCGGAAGTGGTTCCCCGGTCGTTCGGGGCTGTCGCGATTCGTGTCATGCCCCCAGGCTGTCCGCCCCGGCTGTCAGCTCCCTGTCGGCCGGTGCGGTGCGCTGTCGGTTCGCTGTCACGCCGCTGTCACCGGCCGCCGCGGGGCCGGGAACGGCAGCGGCCCCGCTCCCGGCGGGGG
>NZ_JBHVET010001070.1:0-2092 GCF_042802135.1 Kitasatospora sp. NPDC057512 | reverse complement strand
GCCGTCGACCGGTCCCCCGCCGACGGCCGCGGGCTCGCCTCACCGAGGGAGCAGGAACCCATGCCGGAGCTGTTCGACGCCGTACGACCACTGCCCGCCACCGCCGCCCGCTACCGCGAGCAGGGCTGGTGGCGCGACGAGACCTTCCTGGACGATCTGCGCGACGCCGCCGAGCGGCTGCCCGACCAGCGTGTGATCATCAACTGGCGCGCGGAGGAGGGCCGGGCCGTCACCCTGACCTTCGCCGATCTCGCCGCCCGGGTGGAGCGGTTCGCCGCCGCGCTGTACGAGCTGGGCGTACGGCCCGGCGAGGTGGTGGCCTTCCAGTTGCCCGACCGGTGGGAAACGGCTGTCCTCACGCTCGCCTGCTGGCGGGTCGGCGCCGTGACCATGCCGGTCTCGCTGCGGTTCGGCCGACGCGAGGTGGGCCGGATGCTGGCCTCGACCGGAGCCGTCCTGCTGGTCACGACCGACCGAGAACCCGGTCCGGAGCACGTCGAGGCCCTCGCCCGGCTCGCCGACGGCCTTCCCGCCCTGCGCCACCACGCGGTCCTCGGCGACGCCTCCGCCACCGGCGCGCTCGACTTCGACACCTGCCTGCGCGCCGCCGCCCCGACCGCGCCGCAGGGCACCGCCCTCGGACCCGACGAGGTCGCGACGGTGCTGTTCACCTCCGGCACCAGCGGCAGCGCCACCGCCGTCGTGCACAGCCTGAACACCCTGTACGCGGGGGTCCGCCGACCGTTGCCGCTCCCGCCCCCGTTGCCGGGGCAGCCCTTCCCGGTGCTCACCCCGCTCAGCCACGGCGTCGGCCTGCGCAACGGCGTGCTTCGGCCGCTCGTCCAGCACACCGGCGCCCTGTACTGCGACGAGTGGGACGCCGGCCGCTGGCTCGACCTGTGCGTCACCTACCGGACCAGTGCCCTGTTCGCCCCGCCGGCCATGCTGGCCGCCCTCGCCGCCGAGCAAAACCGCCGACCACGGGACCTACCCGTCTGGGAGGCGGTGGCCACGATGGCCGCAAGCCCCTCGCCCGAGCTGGTCGACCTCCTGCGCCGCACCCTGGGCAGGCACGTCGTCAACTCCCTGGGCTCGACGGAGACCGCCGGGATCACCGCCACCAGCCCCACCGACCCGCCCGAACGGGCCGCCCGGAGCATCGGCCGCCCGATGCCCGGCGTCGAGCTGCGAATGGCGCCCGCCACCGGGCCGGACCAGGCCTCGGCGGTCGACGTGCGCAGCCCCTCCACCTGCCTGGGCACCTTCGACCGCGACACCGGACGCCTGCTGTGGCGCGCCGCCGACACCGACGGCTGGTACGCCACCGGCGACCTGGTGCGCCCGGACGGCGAGGGCGGCCTGCGCTACGCGGGCCGGGCCTCCGACCGGATCTCCGGCACCACCCAGCTGATGATCCCCGTCCTGGACGTCGAGGCGGAGCTGCGCGAGCACCCGGCGATCGCCGACGTGGCCCTGGTCGGCTACCCCGCCGAGCACGGGGACCTGCCCTGCGCGGTCGTCGTCCCCGCGGGCGAGCACGCCCCAGAACTGGCCGAACTGCACGCCTGGTTGGCCGAGCGCGGCATGACCGACTGGTACTGGCCCACCCGCGTCGAGACCGTGCCGCGCTTCCCCCGCAACGAGCTCGGCAAGGTCCGCAAGAACGCCCTCCGGGCCTGGCTCACCGGCGACCGGCCGCTGCCCGACGGCGACAACGACGCGGCCACGCGCGACGACCGACCGGCCGGCGACTGACCGGAGCGGAGCCGCTCTCGTCACTCGGGCAGCGAAAGGCCCAGTTCCCGCAGGCGGGGCAGGCAGACTTCGAGGCACTGCTCCACCGAGGCGGCATCGGTGCGCACGAGGATGTCGTCCCGCAGAGGGGCGCCACTGGCCACGAACGTCCACGGCTCGCGCTGCTCCGCCATCCGTTCGGCGTCGGCCTTGAGCAGCACGGTGATGCCCTGTTCGGCCAGTGCTTCCATGATCGCCAGTACGTCCACCGGTGGCCTCCCCCTCGTGAAGTGCGTCGAACGTGCTCGAACGCGCCACGGTGAACCTACCGGTCGAGGCCGGGCCACGACGGCCGGGC
>NZ_JBHVET010001069.1:0-2092 GCF_042802135.1 Kitasatospora sp. NPDC057512 | reverse complement strand
CAGGTGACCTGGTCGGAGCCCGTGACGAACGCCCATTCGGGGCGTTCCGCTACGCGGCGGTCTGCAGTTCCCGGACCGGGACGGCGTGGACCACGGCCGGGGCGGCGTTGTCCTGCTCCGGCGTGAGGTGCGGGCGCAGCCGCAGCGCCAGGGCGACGATCAGCACCGTGGAGCCCGCCATGGCCGCCAGGTAGAGCGGCCAGGCGCCGGAGCCGACCAGCAGCACGCCGACGGCGGGGCCGACCGCGATCGCGATCTGCTTCACCAGGGAGTACCCGGCGTTGTAGGTGCCGAGCAGCCGGGCCGGGGCGAGGTCGGCGACGATCGGGCCCATGGTCGGCGCGAGCAGCGACTCGCCGACGCCGAAGAGGGCGTAGATCGAGACGATGGCGACCGTGGCGGCCATGGTCTCCGTCCGGATCAGACCGGCCACCAGGGCCATCGCCCAGGCGCCGAGCCAGACCACGCCGGCTGCGGCCATCGCGGTGGTGCGGCGGCGGCGCGCGGTGATCCGCACCATGAACATCTGCAGCACCACGATGGTCAGCGCGTTGGCGCCGATCGCGAAGCCCAGGGTGGAGGGCGCGGTGCCGACCGTGGAGGTCGCGAAGGCCGCGACGCCGGACTCGAACTGGCCGTAGCAGGTGAAGAAGATCAGCCCGGCGAGCAGGCAGAGCCGCACCATCGCCTTGTCCGCGAGCAGGGCGCGCAGGCCGGTCGGGCCGTCGGCCTTCCCGTGGACGGCGGTCAGCTGGACCTTGGGCATCCGGGCGGTGCCGGTGACCAGGGCGAGGCCGAGGAACGTCGCCGCCTCGATGGTGAACAGCCGGGTGAGGCTGGCCGGGTCGGACACGTTCACGATCTGCCCGCCGACCAGCGCACCGATGCCCATGCCCAGGTTGACCAGGGTGAACTGGAGCGCGAAGGCACGCGAGCGGGTGGCCGCCGTGGAGCAGCGGACGATCATCGTGGCGAGCGCCGGCTGGCAGGTGGTGACACCCGCGCCGAACAGGAAGGCGGAGACCAGCAGGGCCGGGGTGCCGGTGGCGTGACCGAAGGCGAACGCGCCGGTGGCGGCGAGCGCCGTACCGGCCAGCAGCACCGGGCGGGGGCCGTACCTGTCGATGCCGCGGCCGATGAACGGGAGGACGGCGAGGGCCGCCAGCGCGAAGAGGGTGAACACCATCCAGGCGACCATCGACCCCAGCCCGCGCACCTGGTCCACGTACACGAACATGTACGGCATCGTGAACCCGCTGCCGAACGCACTGAGTGCGTTGCCGATCTGGACGCGGCGCAGCGGGCCGCCCGCTCCCCGCCGCTGCCTCTGCTGCTTCACCGTGCCGGTCACCGTGCACATCCCTTCCTGGTTTCGACTGGATACTCTTAAGTCCAGAAGATTTCAGAGCTAAAGTTTGACGAGATAAAGTCTTAGCACCAGAAGAGTGCGGAGTCAAAGGCTTAAGGGGTGCACGCTCGTGCGACACTGGTCCGCATGACTACGGACAAGCCGCGGCCGGCTGACGGCAAGCCCGCCCCGGCCACCCCCCTGGAGTTCGGCATCGCCGAGCAAGTAGCCCTCTACCAGCGGGAGTTCCCCACCGTCGACCCCCAGGTGGAGACCATCGTGCAGACCCTCAACCGGGTCTCCCGTCGGATGGGCGTGGCGTACGACCGCCAGCTGACTGTGCTCGGAATCACCTCCGCCGAGTGGGAGGTGCTCAAGGCCCTGGTGGTCGCCGGCAGCCCGTACCAGCTGGGGCCGGGCGAGCTGGCCAAGCGGCTCGGGCTCACCCCGGCCGCGATGACGCACCGGATCGACCGGATGGTGGCCGACGGCCTGGTCACCCGGGAGCGGGACGAGAACAACCGGGTGCGGGTGATCATCGAGCTGACCGAGACCGGCCGGGACAAGTGGCTGGAGTCGATGCGGATGGCCGCGGTGTTCGAGGAGGAGCTGCTCCAGGACGTCGCGGGCGAGGACCGCGCCGCGCTCTCCGCGATGCTGGGCCGGATGCTGCGGCGGATCGAGGAGAGCCAGCCGGACGCCCTCGGACGCACCGCCGACCTGGCGTAGGGCGCGCCCGGGGCC
>NZ_JBHVET010001068.1:0-2100 GCF_042802135.1 Kitasatospora sp. NPDC057512 | reverse complement strand
ATCCGGTCCGGCCGATCCGGCATGGTGTTAAGTGAGCACCAGCCGACCGGAGTTGCCTACTCCGCCGACCCCGGACCAGGGAGGACGGCATGACCGCCGACCCGACCGCCCCCGCCCGCCGCCGGCCCGCCCTGCGCGTCGCCGTCGCCGTCGCCGTGGGCGCGGGACTGCTCACCACCCTCGCCCCGGCCGCCGTCGCCGGGCCTGCCGACTGGCCGCCGGCCTCCGGCTGCCACGGCGCCGTGCACCTCGCGGTCACCGGCGGCCCGCCCACCGATGGCACGCCCACCGATGGCACCGGCACTGACGGCGCCGCCGAACGGCTAAGCGACTGGACGGCCGCCGACGCCGCCCTCGCCGGGATGACCGACCCCGGCTACTCGACCTCCGCCCTCGCTGCCGTCCGCGAGAACGGCCGACTGGTCTGGCGCAACGCCACCGGCGTCGCCGAACTCGGCACCGGCGAACCCGCCGACCCGGAGGGCGCGTTCCGGATCGGCAGCGCCACCAAGACCTTCGTCGCCACCACCCTGCTCCAACTCGTCGGCGAGCACCGCCTGGACCTCGACGACCGCCTGGAGTGCCTGCTGCCGGGCATCGTCCCGAACAGCACCGCGATCACCGTCCGGCAGCTGCTCGACCACACCAGCGGCGTCGCCGACTACACCCGGGACCGGGCCTTCGAGGTCGACCGGGACTGGCTGGCCGACCGCCGCTACAAGCCCTACCGGCTGCGGGACCTGGTGGAGATCGCGAACACCTACCCGCCGGCCTTCGCCCCCGGCGAGGACTGGCAGTACTCGAACACCAACTACATCCTGGTCGGGATGATCATCGAGAAGCTCACCGGCCACAGCTGGAACGACGAGGTCACCCGCCGGATCATCCGCCCGCTGCGGCTCACCGGCACCTGGATGTCCGGCGACCTCCCGTTCATCCCGGGCCCGCACGCCCACGGCTACGTCAGGACGGACACCGGCCCGGCCGACGTCACCGTGCTCAACCCGTCCATGGCCGGCTCGGCCGGCGGCGGCATCTCCACCACCACCGACCTGACCGCCTTCCTCGACGCCCTGCTCGGCGGCCGCCTGCTGCGCCCGGCCGAACTCGCCGCGATGAAGCAGACCACCGACCACGGCGAGGGCCGGACGTACGGCCTCGGCCTCCAGCGCCTGGACACCCCCTGCGGCCCGTTCTGGGGCCACGCCGGCGGCATCCCCGGCTACAGCACGATGATGCTCGCCGCTCCGGACGGCAGGCGCACGTTCGCCGCCGACACCACCTACTACGACGCCCCGGACCCGGACGCCGCCAACACCGCCTGGCGCAATGTGACCACGACCGCCCTGTGCGGCGCCCAGGCGGCGGCCGCCGTACCCGACCTCGCCCGCATGGCACCGTGACCGACCCCCTACGCTGACCGGCGACAGAACCGCCGACCGTCACAGGAGGACGACCCATGGCAGAGCCGCTGATCGCCGCAGTCGGGGGCCGGGTGCCCGCCGTCGACCCGGGCGCCTTCGTGGCGCCGAACGCCGTCGTGGTCGGGGACGTGACCGTCGCCGCCGGCGCGAGCGTCTGGTACGGCGCGGTGCTGCGCGGCGACGCCGAGTCGATCAGCGTCGGCGCGGGCAGCAACATCCAGGACAACTGCACCCTGCACGCCGACCCCGGCTTCCCGCTGGTGGTCGGCGAGCGGATCTCGGTCGGCCACAACGCCGTGCTGCACGGCTGCACGGTCGAGGACGACGTCCTGGTGGGCATGAACGCCACCGTGCTCAACGGCGCCCGGATCGGCACCGGCTCGCTGGTCGCGGCCGGCGCGGTGGTGCCGCAGGGCATGGTCGTCCCGCCCGGCTCGCTGGTCGCCGGCGTCCCGGCCAAGGTCCGCCGCGAGCTGACCGAGGACGAGAAGACGGGCATCAAGGCCAACGGCGCCGGCTACCGGCTGCTCGCCGACGCCCACCGGGAGATCCAGGAGCCTCCTGGCTAGGCCGTGGTCATCGCGGCCGCCGCCGGTTCCGTCGCCACCGGGGCGGGCCGGCGGCGGTCGACCGCCCAGGCGAGCACCGCGACCACCGCGCCCGCGGCCGCCAGGAC
>NZ_JBHVET010001067.1:0-2102 GCF_042802135.1 Kitasatospora sp. NPDC057512 | reverse complement strand
GCCGCACACCGCGGTTCAGGTGTCCGGGGAACGGGTCCCGCACGGGTACACCCGGCGGTAGAGCGCGAGCTCGGCGTCGGCGAAGGGCAGCGGGCCGGCGCTGAGGGCGATCTGCGGGAAGGCCGCGTGCAGGGCCCGCCACAGCGGGCCGAGCGACCGGTAGCTGCGGTACGCCGCCCGCCAGCGCCGGGCGGCGCGGCCGGCACGCGCCCACAGCAGGGTGGTCGCACCGGCCAGCAGCAGCACCGCGCACAGCCGCCCGAGCGCCAGCGAGACGGGGTCCTCGGTGCTCTGCTGGCGGCCCGAACGCAGGGCGCCGAGGACGTCGTCGACCCCCCACGCCGTCCAGAGCAGCCCGACGGCGGCGGTGAGCGTGATCAGGACGAGGGCCGTGCGCAGGGCCGCGGTGTCGGCCTGGCGCGTCCAGAACAGCGTCTGGCGCAGCAGGGTGACGAGGCAGCCGACCACGTAGCCGACGTTGACCAGGTCGTAGCCGGCCAGCGCCGCGGGGCCGGCGCCGCCGGTGGCCACCAACTGGCCGTCGACCTCGGTGATCCGGGCGAGCAGGAACAGGACGGTCGCCGCGAGGACCGCGAGGGCGACGCCGGCCTGGCGGCGGCGCAGGGCCCGGGCGTCGGCGGCGGGGCGGCGCAGCGAGACGGCGGCCAGGGCGAGGAACCCGGCGGAGCCCGTCTTGAGGTGGTCGGTGAGCATCCAGGACAGGCCCGCCAGGCCGGTTCCGTGGTCGATGTCCGCCCCGGTCCGGCCGGCCATCAGCGCCAGGGAGGCGCCGAAGCACCAGGCGAAGCAGCAGGTGTAGCGCAGGGCCGGCGTGGTGCCGCGGTGCCGGCCGGCGAAGAACCGGTACGTGCTCAGGCCGAGCAGGAAGACCGCGGCGCAGGCGAGGACGGGGTCAGTCATGCGGGCCCGTCGGGCGGCGCCGGCCCAGCAGCGGGGAGAGCCGCTGCGCCCACTCGGCGTCGCGGGACTGGGTGTTGGCCGCCCGGCCGCCGGGCAGCAGGGCGCGTTTGAGGATCAGCGAGGCGAGCAACTCGGCCTCCCGTTCCTGGGGTTCGAGGTAGACGGTGCGGCCCAGGACCTTCCCGACCAGGGTCGGGGACAGGTGCGGCAGCAGGCCGCGGGTGAGCCCGGGGTCGGGCGAGGGGCCGTCGGCGTGGCCCAGCAGGAGGTGGGCGTACTCGTGCACCAGGATGTGCTGGCGGTGCACCTCGCTGGTGTCCTCGGCGTACACGATGTAGTCGGCCTGACCGGTCGTCACCAGCAGTCCGCAGGGCGCCCCGGGCCGTGCGGGCACGGCGATCAGGTCGATCGGACGGCCGCGGGCGAGGGCGAGGCGGGCGACGAGCTCGGCGGCGTCGAACGGGTCGGGCAGGTCGAGCGATTCGCTGATCGCGCGACATCGCCGCATCAGTCCGCCGTGGCGTCGGATCCATCGCAACGCGCGCCTCCCCTGTCCGCCGGGGCCGACGTGGCCGGTCAGCCGTTGCGGGTGTCCCCTCGGCGGCACCACGTCGTGCTCACGGGGAGGGTTTCCCCCTGGCAGCCTCCCGGCGAGCGATAGTCTCGATCACATCGGAGACGGTGTCCAGGGCTTCGGGCGAGAGTTCCACCGCCCGCAGCGCCATGTTCCGTACGCCGGCGTCCCGCAGCGCCTCCAGCAGGGCGAGTTCGGCGACGATCTCCTCGGAGCGGTCGTCGAAGAAGTAGGCGGGGGAGACGTGGAAGAACGCGGCCAGCGCCTCCAGGTGGCGCTTGGTCGGGTTGTCGCGCTTGCCGGTGCGCAGCTGCCACAGGTAGGTGGCCGAGAAGGTCTCGCCGGTGGCCTCGCGACAGGCGCGTGCCACGTCCTCGTTGCTGTACTGCTCCCGGTTGGGGCGCCGGACCGTGCGAAACAGTGTCTCGATCTTCTCGGCGAGCGTGCTCGCCCCGGCTTCCGCCATCTCCGCCTCCTGCGCCGCCACTGCCGGTTCCGGCGGCACTGGAGCGCGGGGCCGGCCACCGGGTAACCATCGTAGCTTCGGGCGTCGCCCCGGCGTCCGGCGGTGCCGTCGCCGGGTAAGGAGCGCGGGAAGGAGCGTGGG
>NZ_JBHVET010001066.1:0-2104 GCF_042802135.1 Kitasatospora sp. NPDC057512 | reverse complement strand
GTGCCGACCGGGCCCTCGTTCCGCGCTCAAGGACTTCTCAGGCGGCCCCTGCGCCGTGCCGCCTCACTGCGCATCAACACCATCTCCCCAGGAGAATCCGAATCCCCGTGAAGACCATCGAAGAGCTCATCGAAGCCGGTGTCGAAGGCAAGCGCGTCTTCGTGCGCGCCGACCTGAACGTGCCGCTGGACGGCACCACGATCACCGACGACGGCCGGATCCGCGCCGTCGCGCCGACCATCGCCAAGCTGGCCGCGGCCGGCGCGAAGGTGGTCGTCGCCTCGCACCTCGGCCGCCCCAAGGGCGCGCCGGACCCGCAGTTCTCGCTCGCCCCGGCGGCCGCGCGGCTCGGCGAGATCCTCGGCACGAGCGTCGCCTTCGCCACCGACACCGTCGGTGACAGCGCCGGGGCCGTCGTCGCCGCGCTGGCGAACGGCGAGGTCGCGCTGCTGGAGAACCTGCGCTTCAACGCGGGCGAGACCAGCAAGGACGACGCCGAGCGCAAGGCCTTCGCCGAGCAGCTGGCCGCGCTGGCCGACCTGTACGTGGGCGACGGCTTCGGCGCCGTGCACCGCAAGCACGCCTCGGTCTTCGACCTGCCGGCCCTGCTGCCGCACGCCGCGGGCGACCTGATCGCCACCGAGGTCGGCGTGCTGAAGAAGCTCACCGAGGACGTGGCCCGTCCGTACGTGGTGGTGCTCGGCGGCGCCAAGGTCTCCGACAAGCTCGGTGTGATCGACAACCTGCTGGAGAAGGCCGACCGGATCCTGATCGGCGGCGGCATGGCGTACACCTTCCTCAAGGCCAAGGGCCACGAGGTCGGCATCTCGCTGCTCCAGGAGGACCAGATCCCGACCGTCCTGGAGTACCTGGCCCGGGCCGAGGCGCGCGGCGTCGAGTTCGTGCTGCCGGTCGACGTCCTGGTCTCCGCCGAGTTCCCGGACCTCAAGACCAAGGCTCCGGCGAACCCCTCGACCGTCGCCGCGGACGCCATCCCGGCCGACCAGGAGGGCCTGGACATCGGCCCGAAGACCCGCGAGCTGTACGCGGCCAAGCTGGCCGACGCGGGCACCGTGTTCTGGAACGGCCCGATGGGCGTCTTCGAGCACCCGGACTACGCGAACGGCACCAAGGCCGTCGCGCAGGCCCTGCTCGACAGCGACGCGTTCACCGTGGTCGGTGGCGGCGACTCCGCCGCGGCCGTCCGCATCCTGGGCTTCGACGAGACGAAGTTCGGGCACATTTCGACCGGCGGCGGCGCCAGCCTCGAGTACCTGGAGGGCAAGACCCTCCCCGGTCTCGCCGCTCTGGAGGACTGACAGCACATGACCGACCGTCTCCCGCTGATGGCGGGCAACTGGAAGATGAACCTCAACCACCTTGAGGCCATCCAGCACACCCAGAAGCTGGCCTTCGCGCTGGCCGACAAGGACTACGAGGCCGTCGAGGTCGCCGTCCTGGTGCCGTTCACCGACCTGCGGTCGGTGCAGACCCTGGTCTTCGGCGACAAGCTGAAGATCAAGTACGGCTCGCAGGACATCTCGCAGCACGACGGCGGGGCCTACACCGGCGAGGTCTCCGGCCCGATGCTGGCCAAGCTCCAGTGCACCTACGCGGTGATCGGCCACTCCGAGCGCCGCCAGTACCACGGCGAGAACGAGGAGATCGTCAACGCCAAGGTGAAGGCCGCCTACCGCGCCGGGGTCACCCCGATCCTGTGCGTCGGCGAGCCGCTGGAGATCCGCAAGGCCGGTACCCACGTCGAGTACACCCTGGCCCAGCTGGACGGCGGCCTGGCCGACGTCCCGGCCCACCAGGCCGAGTCGATCGTGGTCGCGTACGAGCCGGTCTGGGCGATCGGCACCGGCGAGGTGGCCACCCCGGAGGACGCGCAGGAGGTCTGCGCCGCCATCCGCGGGCGGATCGCCGAGCTGTACGACGCCGAGCTGGCCGGC
Organism: Kitasatospora sp. NPDC057512; assembly: GCF_042802135.1. Classification (NCBI taxonomy): domain Bacteria; kingdom Bacillati; phylum Actinomycetota; class Actinomycetes; order Kitasatosporales; family Streptomycetaceae; genus Kitasatospora; species Kitasatospora sp. NPDC057512. Next base: position 149 of record NZ_JBHVET010001066.1, on the reverse strand, counting down.
AAGGTCCGGGTGCTGTACGGCGGTTCGGTGAAGTCGTCGAGCGCGGCCGGCCTGATGGCCAAGCCCGACATCGACGGCGGCCTGGTCGGCGGTGCCTCGCTGGACGCCGACGAGTTCGTCAAGATCGTGCGCTACCGTGAGCAGGCAGT
>NZ_JBHVET010001065.1:0-2106 GCF_042802135.1 Kitasatospora sp. NPDC057512 | reverse complement strand
CTGCCGGTGACGACCGTCCAGGTGTCGGACGGTGCGCCCCGTCCGCCGTGGTGCCCGGTCACCCGCCGACGGGCGGATTGCCCCGCAGCTCACCGTGGCGTCGGTCAACGACGCGGCGCGGCAGCCGAGTTGATCGACCCCCGGCTCGGCTCGGCTCGGCTCGGCTCGGCTCGGCTCAGCTCAGCTCAGCTCAGCCAGGCGTTGACCTGGCTCGCCGCGTCCGGCGCCCAGGCGAGCTCCAGGTGGTTCAGGCCGCCGAGCAGCCGGGTGCCGCCGACCGTCGCGATGCCGGTGGTGTCCAGCGCGCTCGCGGTGAAGACCAGGCCGTCGCTCGGCCCGCGGCCCTCGTTGAGCACGCCCGGGATGTCGGCGGACCCGCCCGCCAGCAGGTAGGTGCGCACCGGAGCCGGGATGCCGGCCTGCCGGAGCGGGGCGATCAGCGAGCCCGCGTCGATCGCCGCCTGGATGCCCTGGCCGGAGGTGTAGAAGCCCTGGCCGCCGTAGTAGGTGGTCCACCAGTCCTGCGCGGTGCTGTCCACCCCGTAGGTGCCGTCCCAACGGGCGAGCAGCTGGCGCTGGCCCGGGTAGCAGTCGTGGCCGCCGCTCGGCAGCACCCCGAGGCAGGGCTGGGCGGTGTACGTGCCGTAGCAGGTCATGTAGAGGTGCGGGGACGGCGCGTTGGCGGTGCCGCCGCAGGCCGGCCAGGTCACCAGGTCGAAGTTCCAGCCGTGCGCGTACACGTAGTCGAGGCCGCCGTGCGGTCCGCCCAGCGTGACCAGCCGGCGCACGTCGCCCGCGTACGCCCTCCCCCAGGAGGGCTTCACCGAGGACACGTACGCCCGGGCGGCGACCTCGCCCTTGCTCCAGGCCACCACGTCGACCTGGGGGACCCCGAGCCGGGCCCGGATCAGCGAGACCGCGTCGCCGACCGCCTGCGCCTGGAGCAGGTTGTCGCCGTGCTTGTGGGCGAAGCCGATCGCGAAGACCCGGTGGCCGGTGCCGGCCAGGTACTGGGCGAGCCCGGTGGACGGGCAGTTCGCGGCACCGCAGGCGCCGCTCTCCCCCGGGTTCGCCCAGGCCCGGTCGGCGTTGTCGTTCGCGCCGTGGACCAGCAGGACGGGGGTGGCCTGGCCGCCGGTGTCCCAGCCGGCGGCGGAGTAGAGCAGGAACCGGGCGGAGGAGGGCCGGCCGGTGCCGAAGTACGTCCGGCGGGCGCCGTCCTGGTCGCCGCGCCCGTCGGCGGGGAACTGCTCGGCGCCGAAGCCGGGGGTGGTGTCGAGGTAGCGCTCGACCTTGGCCCAGCCGTTGCCGGGGGCGGGGAAGGTCGCTTCCAGGGTGAGGGGGGCGGCGGCCGCGGCCCGGGCCGTACCCGCCTGCGCGGCGGTGGGGGTGCCGAGCAGGACGGCGGCCAGGGTCAGGAGCGCGGCGGCGAGGGCGGTGGGGACGCGTCTCGCGGGGCCGGGGCGTGTGGGGGTACGTCTCATGGCCGGACGCTAGGGCCGGCGCGCGGCCCTGCCCATGTGCCGGTCGCACACCCGGGCCACCGCGTGGTGGCGGACCGTACCGTGGCCTTTGCCTGACCGAGTGCGCCCGGTCGGATAAATTGGAAGCCTGACGTCATCCGCCGTGCACAAGAGCGGCGAGCCCGACCGGGTGCTCGCCACGACCTGACCGAGACGAGGACCCGCCCCACCATGACCGCGCCCCTGCCCGCCTTCGCCGGCCGCACCTACCTCTTCCGGGTCGACAACGGCGCGGCCTTCCGCAACACCTACTCGGCCGACGGCACACGGCTGCGCTGGGAGGGCCTCGGCGAGTCGGCGGGCCAGTGGGAGGACGTGCGACTGCACGTCGCCGAGGTCGCGCCGGAGATCTACTTCGTCAGCTGGACCGAGCAGAGCGGGATCACCGTCAGCCACGTGATGGACCTCGGCAGGCTGACCGTGCGGGCCTTCTGGACCTTCGAGGGCGAGGGCGGCCGGGTCGGCCAGCTGCACACCGGGACGCTGGAGCGGGTGGCCTGAGCGGCGGGACCGCCGTGCGGGGGCCGTACGGCTCCTGAACGACCGGACGGACCGAACGACCTGAACGACCGAACCCCCGGGG
>NZ_JBHVET010001064.1:0-2127 GCF_042802135.1 Kitasatospora sp. NPDC057512 | reverse complement strand
CGGATCGGCCGACTTCTCGCGGCGGGCGGCGACGCAGCCGTCGTCGAAGTGGAGCGGGGAGCGAACGGGCCGGCGCTGCGGCGGTCCGGGCATCAGCAGCCCACGTGGCCGATCACGTGGGCTGCTGGGCGGGGTTGGCCCAGCTGATGCGGATCTCGCGGTCGCCGGCGGGGATGACGAGGACGGGCTCGTCGGCGAGGTCGCGGATGATGTCGCGCCGGGCGCAGGGGCCGGTGAGGCGGCGCTCCAGGGCGTAGTGCTGGAAGTGGGACATCGGGCGGTGGCAGACCGAGTCCCAGAGCCGGCGGAGGAGGTCGTCGCTGAGGGTGTGGACGGCGGGCGGGTGGTGGCCCGGGATCTCCACGAGGACGTCGTGATCGGCCCTCACGCGGCCACCTCCGACCAGACGATCTTGCCGGTGTGCTCGCGCGGGGAGCAACCCGTGCGGGTGGAGAGGGACTTGACGAGGTGGAGGCCGCGTCCGGCCTCGCCGTCGAGGGTGAGGGCGCGCAGGACGGGTTCGCGGTTCCGCCGGGCGTCGTGCACCTCGATGCGCAGGCGGGCGGGGTCGAGGTCGAGGGAGAGGTAGATGCGGTGGCCGGGCGGCGTGCCGTGGACGAGGGCGTTGGTGACGAGCTCCGAGACGATCAGGAGCCCGGAGTCGCGGTACGGCTCACCGGCGGGGGTGGAGGCGAGGAGCGAGGCGAGGAGGGAGCGCCCCTCGCCGGGGGAGCGGCGGCTGCGCGGCAGCCAGGTGGTGGAGGAGTGGCAGGACATGGCGAATCCACCTTCCAGACGCGGAGTTTGAAGCCATGCGGGGGTCGGGCGAAGGCATAGGGATGCCCGGCGGCAGGTCAGTCATGGTCACTCAGGGGACCTGAATCGCTACTCCAGGTAGCATGCTCTGCGATGGCTTCATTGCGCAAGCGCACTCCCGCGCAATTGCGTGGGATCGCAAGAGTCTTGTGATCACCGAGGGAGGTGGCAGACTGTGACCCGACGTCAACCAAGAGGGAGCGACGAGCGTGGACAGTCCAACCGTGCTGCGCCGTAGGCTCGGCTCCGAGCTGCGACGATTGCGCGAACGGACCGGGCGTCAGGCCAAGTCCGTTGCGGACGAGCTCGGCTTCAGCGCAACCAAGGTGTCGCGGATCGAGTCGGGCCAGACGACTCTGAAGGAATCAGACATTCGCGCGATGCTCGAACTGTACGGCGTCAGCGACGAGGCCGAGTTGCGGCAGTTCATCTCGCTGACCCGCCGCAGCACGCAGCGCGGCTGGTGGCACGACTACGCGGACACCCTGCCGGACTGGTTCCAGACCTACGTGGGCCTTGAGGCCGACGCCGCGCGGATTCGCTCGTACGAGACGGAGTTGATTCCGGGGCTCTTCCAGACTCCCGAATACTCCCGCGCGATCTTCCGCGCTTCCCTGGTGGGGCAGGGCGGTGACATAGAGGGCGCTGTCGATCGGCGGTCGCAACTCAGGCTGCAACGGCAGGAAGTCCTCCACCGAACGGACCCGCCCGTCATCCATGCGGTCGTCAACGAAGTGGCGCTGAGTCGGCCCGTCGGCGGCCCCGGGGTGATGCGCGACCAGATCCTGCATCTCCTGAAGCTTGTCGAGCGACCGAACCTCTCCGTCCGGGTGCTGCCGCTCAGCGCCGGCGCGCACGCTGCGATGAGCATGTCGTTCCGCATCCTCTCGTTCTCGGACGTGCCCGGTCACCTCGTCTACGTCGAAGCGCTGACCAGCAGCCTCTATCTGGAGAGGGAAGCTGATATCGCGCGGCACGAGTTCGTTTTCGACCGGCTGACCGAGATGTCGATGAGCCCACAGGAGTCTGCTACCTGGATGGCTCGGCTACTGAAGGAGAACTATCGCAATGACAGCTGACCTGGCATGGCACAAGAGCAGCTACAGCGGTGGCGAAGGTGGCGACTGCATTGAGGTCGCCAGCGGGCTTCTGGACTCCATCCCTGTCCGTGACAGCAAGGATCCCCACGGCCCGGCTCTCACCTTCGCCCCCGAGGCGTGGCAGTCCTTCGTCGCCGGTGTCCGGGCGGGCGAGTTCCCGGCCGGTTCCTGAAGCGTTTCTTGCCGGGCGGCCCTGCGGAGTACGCAGGGC
>NZ_JBHVET010001063.1:0-2128 GCF_042802135.1 Kitasatospora sp. NPDC057512 | reverse complement strand
GCCTCTCCGCGTACCGCGACTTCGTCGACGCCCGGGACGTGGCGAAGGCGGTCGGCCTGGCCGTCACCGCCGACCGTCCGCTCCCCCGGGTGCTCAACCTGGCCTCCGGGCACGCCCGGCAGGTCCGGGCGATCGCGGACGGGCTGGTCGCCGCGGCCGGCTTCACCGGCCGGATCGACGAGAGCGGGGCGGGCTCCGAGCGCTCGGCCGCGGTCTCCTGGCAGCAGGCCGACGTGTCGGCCGCCGCCCGGGAGCTCGGCTGGCGGCCGGAGACGGACCTCGCCGACACCCTGCGCGACCTGTGGCTCGGCACCGCCGGGCCCACGCCCGACCCGGTGGTCGCATGACCGCCGGGCAGACCCCCGACGGCCGCCTGCTGGTGCCGCTGTACGTCCACCCCGCGGTGGACCCGGCGGCCTGGCAGGCGGTCGCCGCCGCCGACCCCGCCCGGATCGCCGCCGTCGTGCTCAACCTCGCCGACGGTCCGGGCGAGTTCCCGGACCACGTCTTCGCCGAGGCCGCCGACGAACTCCGCACCGCCGGACTGCCGTTGGTCGGCTACACCGACACCGACTACGGCCGCCGCCCGCACGCGGCCGTGGTGGCCGACATCCTGACGTACCGTCAGCGCCACGGCATCACGGGCGTCTACCTCGACCAGGTCTCCACCCACCCGGGTGCGCTGGCGCACTACCGGCGGCTGGCCACGGCCGCCCGCGCGGCCGGCTGCGGCACCGTGGTGTTCGGCCACGGCGAGCACCCGGACCCGGGCTACGCCGAAGTCGGCCTGGCCGACCTGCTGGTGACCTTCGAGGGCGACTGGGACGCCTACCGCGCCATGACGCTGCCCCTGTGGACCGGCCGGCACGCGGCCTCCCGCTTCTGCCACCTGGTCTACGACGTCCCCACCGAGCACGCCCAGGACGCCGCCGCCCTGATCGCCGCCCGGCGAGCCGGCGTCGGCTGCGCCGTACCGGGGGCCGGGGAGAACCCCTGGCGCACCCTGCCGTACGGCCTGAACGCCGCCGAACTGACCTGACCCGATCCGGAGTCCGACTACCGTGAACCGCCGCAACCATCGGCAACTCCCGGCCGCCCTGGCCCTCGCCACCGCCACCGCCCTGCTGGTCAGCTCGTGCAGCAGCTCGGGATCGGAGGACGACCAGGACTCGGCCGACGGCACCCCGAGCAACTCCCCCGCGGCCACCGCGCCGAGCACCCCCGGCACTCCCGACCCGAGCACCACCGAGCCGGGCACGCCGACCCCCGCGCCCACCGCCCCCGGCACCACCGCGCCCGCCCCGGGCACGCCCGGCGGCAGCACGCCGCCCGGCTCCCCGCAGGGCACCGGCACCCCGCCGGGCAACCCGGCACCGCCGGCCGGCGCCCGCTGGCAGCCCACCCCGGGCCTCGCCTGGCAGTGGCAACTCGGCGGCGGCGTCGACCAGTCGGTGGACGTCCCGGTCTACGACATCGACGGCTTCGAGAACGACGCCTCGGTGGTGGCCGCGCTGCACGCCAAGGGCCGCAAGGTGATCTGCTACATCAACGCCGGCTCCTGGGAGGACTTCCGCCCCGACTCCGCCGCCTTCGCCAAGTCCCTCCAGGGCTCGGACACCGGCTGGAAGGGCGAGAAGTGGTTCGACATCCGCAAGCTCGACCAGCTGAAGCCGCTGATGGCCGCCCGCTTCGACATGTGCCGGAGCAAGGGCTTCGACGCCGTCGAGCCGGACACCATCGAGGCCTACAACCAGAACAGCGGCTTCCCGCTGACCCCGGACGACCAGCTCAGGTACAACCGGATGCTGGCCCAGCTCGCCCACGAACGCGGCCTGGCCATCGGCCTGAAGAACGACCTGGACCAGATCCCGGCGCTGCTCCCGGACTTCGACTTCGCGGTCAACGAGGAGTGCTCGCAGTTCGACGAGTGCGACCGGGTCGCGCCCTTCGTCAAGGCGGGCAAGGCGGTCTTCCACGTCGAGTACAAGCTCGACACGGACCAGTTCTGCGGCAAGGCCAAGTCGCTGGGCTTCAGTTCGATGCGGAAGAAGCTCGAACTGAACGCCTGGCGCAAGCCCTGCTGAGGTGTTCGTCTTCCGTCGCGCGGGTGACCCGGACGAGGGTCACC
>NZ_JBHVET010001062.1:0-2131 GCF_042802135.1 Kitasatospora sp. NPDC057512 | reverse complement strand
GGATCCACTCGTGAGCCTGGCGGGAATCGTCGGGCACGCCCTAGCATCCGGGCATGGACCATCGAGCGACGACGCTGCCGATGCCGCCCGGCTGGCCCGCCCGGATCCGGGCGGTCGAATCCGGCGCGGTGACCCCGCCGGTGCCCAGGGCCGCCGCGACCGTCGTGCTGCTGCGCGACGCCGCCGAGGGGCCGGAGGCCTACCTGCTGCGCAGGCGCACCTCGATGGCCTTCGCGGCCGGGATGTACGCCTACCCCGGCGGCGGGGTGGACCCGCGGGACGCCGAGGTCGAGCCGGGCTGGGCCGGGCCGGCGCCCGAGGAGTGGGCCCGGCGGCTCGGGGTGGACGCCCGGACGGCGCGGGCGGTGGTCTGCGCGGCCGTCCGCGAGACCTTCGAGGAGGCCGGCGTGCTGCTGGCCGGCCCGGACGCCGACAGCGTCGCCGCGCCGCGCGACTGGTCCGCCGAGCGGGCCGCGCTGGAGGCCCACGAGCTGTCCTTCGCCGAGTTCCTCCGCGACCACGGGCTGGTGCTGCGCAGCGACCTGCTGGGCGGCTGGGCCCGCTGGATCACCCCGGAGTTCGAGGAACGGCGCTACGACACCTGGTTCTTCGTCGCCGCGCTGCCGGCCGGCCAGCGCGCGGCCCTGGAGGTCGGCGAGGCCGACCGGGTCGCCTGGCTGACCCCGGTTGAGGCGGTGCGGGGCCACCGGGAGGGCCGGTTCGGCATGCTGCCGCCGACCGTGACGGTGCTGCGCGAGCTGTCGTCGGTACGGACCGCCGCCGAGGCCCTGGCCGCGGCCGCCGACCGCCCGCTGGCGCCGGTCCTGGGCCGGGCCGAGGTCCGCGGCGACCGCCTGACGGTCCGCTGGCCCGGCTACGAGGAACTGACCATCGACGGGGAGTTCCCCGAGGGGTCCTGAGCGTTCCACCGACGGGGACCGGCCGTACGAGCCGTACGGCCGGCGCGCTCCGCAGGACCCCCCGACCGATTCGCAGGACCCGTACGACCCGTACGACCCGCACGACTTGCAGGACCCGCACGACCCGACCCTTGCCGTACCGACGCAGAGAAAGGACCGACGCCCGATGACCCACGACGACGTGGCTCGCCGGACGGCACCCGAGCTGCCCGCCCGCCGCCTGAACCCCCGTGACCTCGCCTGCGACAGCCAGGTCCCGTTCGTCGAGGTGGCGCAGCGCGCCCTCGTCCGGGCGCTGCCGCTGCGGGCCCTGCACCGGCACGTCGGAGGCGGTCGGTGAGCGGACTCCTGCCGGGCGACCCCGCCGCCGCCGTCGGCGGCGAGGCCACCCCTCGGGCGCTGTGCGTGCTGGCACCGAACCCGTCGCCGATGACGCTGGACGGCACCAACACCTGGCTGCTCTCCGAACCGGGCTCGGACCTCGCGGTGGTGATCGACCCGGGCCCGCTGCACGAGGGGCACCTGCGCCGGGTGGTCGACCTCGCGGAGGAACGGGGCAAGCGGATCGCGCTGACCCTGCTCACCCACGGCCACGCCGACCACTCCGAGGGCGCGGCCCGCTTCGCCGAGCTGACCGGGAGCGAGGTGCGGGCCCTGGACCCGGCGCACCGGCTGGGCTCGGAGGGCCTGGTCGGCGGACAGCGCCTGGACGTCGGCGGCCTGGACCTACGGGTGGTGGCCACCCCGGGGCACACCTCGGACTCGCTGACCTTCCACCTGCCGGACGACGGCGCGGTGCTCACCGGCGACACCGTGCTCGGCCGCGGCACCACGATGGTCGCGCACCCCGACGGCCGGCTCGGCGACTACCTGGACTCGCTGCGCCGCCTGCACACCATGGCCTCCGAGCACGGCGTGCGGACCGTGCTGCCGGGCCACGGCCCGGTGCTCGCGGACGCGCTCGGCGCCGTCGACTACTACCTGGCCCACCGGGCGGCCCGGCTGGCCCAGGTGGAGACCGCGGTCGAGGCGGGCTGCCTGACCGCCTCCGAGGTGGTGGCCCGGGTCTACGCCGACGTGGACCGGGCGCTCTGGCCGGCCGCCGAGCTGTCGGTGCGGGCCCAGCTGGACTACCTGGAGGAGCACGGGCTGATCCAGGGCGCCGACTGACCCGGTGGACGCAGGACTGTCGCCGTGAACGCGAAGGGCCC
>NZ_JBHVET010001061.1:0-2138 GCF_042802135.1 Kitasatospora sp. NPDC057512 | reverse complement strand
GTACTCAGGCAGGGCCGGGCCCGGCTACCGCGCCTCGACCGGCTCGCCGCTGTCCTGGTCGAGGTTGAACACCCGCCGGTAGGAGTCGGTCACCACGGTGATCTGCGAGCGGCCGGTCCAGCTCGCCCCCACCAGCCGGGCGTCGCCCGGTCCCCGGCCGATGTCCGCCAGCGACCAGCGCCGGGCCGACCAGCCCTCGCCGCTCTCCAGCAGCACCTGCCAGTGCTCGTCCGCGCCCGGCCCGGTGGCGTACGAGCGGTGCACCACCACCAGGGCCCGCTCGGCCCCGGCCGGGGCGTCCTCCCGGCTGCGGGTCTCGGCCGCCGACACCTTGTGCGCGGCCAGCACGCCGAGCAGGAACACCACGCCGGCGGTCACCGTGACCGCCCGGGTGGCCGTCCGCACCGCGGCGCGCGGGTCGCCCAGCCAGGCGGCCGCGATCAGTGCCGCCAGCGCCCCGCCGATCAGCAGCTCCGGCTGGTTGAGCAGGTCGGCGACCAGCATCCGCCCGCCCGAGCGGCTCTCCCACTGCCCCTCGGTGTAGAGCAGGACGGCGGCCAGCCCGCTGCCCGCCAGCAGCCGGACCAGGACGCGCCTGGTCCGGGACGTCCGTCGGTTCATCGTCCCCCGGTTCATCGTTCCCGCGCCCCCCGTTTCCCCCGTCGCCGCGGTCACAGCCCGGCGAGCAGCTCGCGGCCCTCCGGCCAGTCGCCCAGCCCGGAGTCGGAGTTGAGGTGCCCGTACGCGCCCGGCTCGACGTACCGGGCGCCCCAGGCGGCGGCGAACGCGCGGGCCCGCTCGGCCGAGACCCACGGGTCGTCGGTCGAGGAGACCACGACGGCCGGGAACGGGAACCGCTCCAGCGACACCGGGCGGAAGTCCACCAGCTCGGGGACCTCGGCGGTGTCGACGTCCGCCGGGGCGACCAGCAGTGCGCCCCGCACGACGGCGGTCCGCTCGGCGGACGCGGTGGCGGCCCAGTGGGCCGCGGTGACGCAGCCCAGGCTGTGGGCGACCAGCACGACCGGGCCTTCGGCGGCGGCCGCAGCCACCGCGGCGTCCACCCGGGCCACCCAGTCCGTCCGCTCCGGGTGGTCCCAGTCCGCCTGCTCGACCCGGCGGAAGGACTCCGGCTCGGCCGCCTCCCAGCGGGTCTGCCAGTGCTCGGGGCCGGAATTCTGGTAGCCGGGGAGGACGAGGTAGGTGGTGCGGTCGGGCATGGGCTCCTCCGGGAGCGGGACGGTCGCGGGCAGCAGGAGTCTAGGACGCGGGCCGCCGGCCCCCGCAGCCGGGCGCCCGACCCGGCGCGCACTCCCCGCAACCGGCGCACGTACCTCCGTATGCGCCGTCGTACGCCCGGTGCGCCCCATTGCCAACGGTGTCGCCGGTACGGGAGGTTGGACCGGGCCCGGGCCGGCCGCCACCGCCCGGCGCCCGTACCCGATCCGAGGCTCGACCACGTGGAGGGATGTCGGCGATGACATCGAAGATCCTGCTCGTCACCGGGGACGCCGCCGAGTCACTGGAGGTGTTCTACCCCTACCAGCGGCTGCGCGAGGAGGGCTACCAGGTCGACATCGCGGCCCCGACGAAGAAGCGCCTCCAGTTCGTGGTGCACGACTTCGTCGAGGGCTTCGACACCTACACCGAGAAGCCCGGCTACACCTGGCCCGCCGACGTGGCCCTCGCCGACGTCGACCCGGCCGACTACGCGGCCCTGGTCATCCCCGGCGGCCGCGCCCCCGAGTACCTGCGCAACGACCCGGACGTGCAGCGGATCGCCCGGCACTTCTTCGCCGAGGACAAGCCCGTCGCCCAGATCTGCCACGGCCCGCTGATCACCGCCGCCGCCGGCCTGCTGGACGGCCGCCGCAGCTCCGCCTACCCGGCGCTGGCCCCGGACATCAAGGCGGCGGGCGCCGAGTTCGTGGACGGCGAGGCGGTGGTGGACGGCGTCGTCGTCTCGGCCCGCGCCTGGCCCGACCACCCGGCCTGGCTGCGGGCCTTCATCGAGGTCCTGCGCACCAAGGCGCCGCTCGCCTAGCGTTGCCGCCGGAGCCGGACCCCGACACGTCTCGGGGTCCGGCTCCGGGATCCCTCGGGGGCGGGACCCCCACCCCAGGCGGACGATCCGGTCC
>NZ_JBHVET010001060.1:0-2148 GCF_042802135.1 Kitasatospora sp. NPDC057512 | reverse complement strand
CGTTCAGCGCCGTCAGGGGACAGGCAGGACGGCGTGTTCGTGCCCCGGTGTCGGCGGTGTCGGCGGTGTCGGCGGGGTGAAGCCGAGGGAGGTCAGCAGGCCGACCGCCGCGTCGCGGTAGTGGGCGGGCAGCTCGCGGTAGATGGCGAGGGCCTCCTCCCAGGAGCGCCGGGCGTCGGCGCCGCGGCCGAGCGCCTGTTGGGCGGCGGCCAGGGCGGTCAGGGAGTTGGCGCGCTGGTCGACGTATCCGGTGATGGTCCGGCCGACGGCCAGCGAGCGTTCGAGGTGGACCAGCGCCTCCTCGGGGCGGCCGGCGGCATAGCGGGCTATGCCGACGACGTTCAGGAGGCTGCACTCCGGGACGCCGCCGAGTTGGCGGATCTCCGGTGCGAGCAGCTGCTCGGCCAGGTCCTGTGCCTCCTCGGACCGGCCGAGCATCAGGAGGGCGCTGGCGAGGTTGGTCTCGCACAGCAGGACCGTCCACCGGGCGGCGCTCGGACCGTCCGCGGCCAGCAGACGCAGGGCGCGTTCGAAGTGGTCGGCCGCCCCGGCGTAGTCCGCGCAGTTGAAGTGCGAGACCCCCAGGCTGGCCAGCACCAGTGCCTCGACGGCCCGGTCGCCGGCCGCGCGGACGAGCTCCAGGGCCTGCTCGTAGTGCCGGCGGGCCTGCGGCAGGTCGCCCGCGGAGCCCCAGGCGTGCCCCTGGTCGTTCAGGCTGTGGCCCAGGGCGAGCGGGTCGTCGAGCCGGCGGGCCGCGGCCACCGCGGTCCGGCTCACGGCCAGGCGTTCCGCGTGCGGCCCGGTCCGGTGCAGGTAGGGCCACAGCAGCGAGGGCAGCTTCCAGGCGACGTCGTCGTCCTCCTGCTCGAAGGCGTGGGCCGCGGTGGCCAGGAGGTTGGCCCGCTGCTCGTCGCACCACCGCAGCGCCTGGGCGGCGTCGGTGAAGGCGGTAATGTCCAGGCCCCGGGGCGGCGGTGGCAGCGCCACGTGGGGCCGACTCGGCACCAGCGTCCGGGTGGCGGCGCAGGCGTGGTGGAGGCACCAGGCGTACCAGCGCTCCAGGCACCGGCGGCGGGAGCGTCGGCTTTCGTGCCGCGTGCCCTGCTCGGCGGCGAACAGGCGCAGCAGGTCGTGGAAGCGGTAGGTGTCGGCGCGGTGCTCGATGAGGAGGTGGACGTCGGCCAGCCGGCGCAGGATCCGCGCGCCGCTCCCGCGCTCCAGGCCGCCGAGCACCTCGGCGACCGGCGCCGACAGGTCGACGGCGGGGCTCGTCGCGAGCAGCCCCAGCAGGCGCCGGGCGGGCTCGTCGAGCGCGCGGTAGGAGAAGGAGAAGGCCGTGCGCAGGCAGGCGGACCGGTCGTCGCCGTCCGCGCTGAGGACGTCGAGCCGGTTGCCGGCGAGTTCGGCGGCGAAGCCCGTGAGGTCGTGGTGCGGGCGGTCGCGCAGCCGGGCGGCGGCGAGCGCGACGGCCAGCGGGAGGTGGCCGCAGGCGTCGAGCAGCCGGGCGACGGCCTGCTCCCGGGCCTCGACGCGCTCGGCCCCGAGCACCCGGCGCACCAGGGCGCGCCCCTCGTCCGGGCTGAACTCCGCCAGCTCGACCCGCCGGGCGCCCTCCCGTACGACGAGCCCGGTGAGCCGCTCACGGCTGGTCACCAGGACCGCGCAGCCCCCGGCACCGGGCAGCAGCGGACGGACCTGCGCGGCGTCCAGGGCGTTGTCCAGGACGATCAGGACCCGCCGGCCGGCCAGCGTGGACCGGTAGAGCGCCGCCGTCTCGTCGAGCCGGGCGGGGACGTCCTCGGCCGGCACGCCCAGGGCGCGCAGGAAGGAGCCCAGGACGGCGTGGGGGTGCTGCGGGCCGGTCGACGACCAGCCGTGCAGGTCGGTGAAGAGCTGGCCGTCGGGGAAGCGGTCCCGGGCCCGGTGGGCCCAGCGCAGCGCCAGGGCCGATTTGCCGGCCCCCGGGGCCATCGCGGTCATCACCGGGCCTGCTGGCCGCCACGGGGGCGGCGCTGGTGCTGCTGCTGTGGCTGGTGGGCGCGCACACCTTCGCGAGAGCGGCGCTGGACGAGGCGGATCGCGGCGGGGCGCAGTCGCTCAGCGCGCTCAACGACGCCTGGATCGCGGCCCTCCAAGCCAGGGGTGCCG
>NZ_JBHVET010001059.1:0-2162 GCF_042802135.1 Kitasatospora sp. NPDC057512 | reverse complement strand
GGTGCCTCCCGTGACGGGGGCACCGGGCCGGAGGAGCCGTTCCAGGCTCAGCCGAGCAGCCGCTTCAGCCGCTCGCCCGCGGCGCCCAGCACCGTACGGGCCTTGGCCAGCGTGTCCGCGCTGACCCCGCCGTCCCGGGCCGCGTCGCGGACCTGGTCGCGGAAGCGGTCGAGCAGCCGCTCCAGCTCGCGGGCCGGGTCCCCGGCCGGGTCGGTGGCGGCCCACGGCGGCAGGTCGGCCGGAGCGTCGGACCCGTCCTTGTCCAGGTCGATCCTGGTCACGGTGACCCGCTCGGCGGGCCCGGCGGGCGGCTCCTCCGCGCCGTGGCCCCAGCGGGCCGCGTCGGCCAGGCCGGCCAGGCCCTTGGTCAGCTCGGACAGGCCCTCGGCCAGCCCGGTCGGCCAGTCGCCCTTCGCGGCGTGCTCGCGCACCTGCTGCTCGACCCGGCGCTTGATCCGCAGCGCCTCCTGCTGGGCCGCGGTGCGCGAGGCCTTGGCCTGCTCGCGCAGCCGTCGGGCCTCCGCCTCGGCGGCCTTCGCCTTGGCCTTGGCGGCCTTCTCCTGCTCCCGGGCGCGCTTGGCCTGCTCCTTGGCCTGCTGCTTGAACTGGGCGAACTCCTCCTTGGCGCGCTGCCAGGACTCGTTGTCGCCCCAGGGCCCGGCCCACGGGTCGCCGGGCTCGGTGCGCTCCGGCCGGGGTGCCTGCCGGGCGGCGTTCCACAGCTCCTCGCGCAGGTCCTTGGCGCTGTCCCGGACGTCCTCGCGGATCGCCCCGGCGAGCTGCGCCACGGAGTCCCGGATCTCCACCTCCAGCTCGTCCAACTCGACCTGCCGGGCTTCGAGTTCGGCGCGCCCGGCGTCGGTCAGCCGGTACACCTTGCGGCCGCCCTCGGTGCTGTGGGCGACCAGGCCCTCCTGCTCCAGCTTGGCCAGCCGCGGGTAGACCGTCCCGGCCGAGGGGGCGTACAGGCCCTGGAACCGCTCCTCCAGCAGCCGGATCACCTCGTAGCCGTGCCGCGGGGCCTCGTCCAGCAGCTTCAGCAGGTAGAGGCGGAGCCGGCCGTGGCCGAACACAGGGGTCATCTCAGGCCTCCTTGGTGAGGTTCGGGGTGCCCGGACCGGCCGGGAGCTCCTTGACCACGACCGGGCCGTCCTCCTCCGCCTCGGGGCGGCGCAGCACGGTGACCGCGCCGGAGACGGTGGTGACGTGGAGGCTGCCGCGGCCCTCGCCGAGGCGGCCGGAGATCTTCTTGGCGCCCCAGGTGCTGCTCATCTGGAGTTCCTCGAAGGTGCTGGAGACGTCGCCGCTGGTGGAGCCGGCCTCGACGGTGGCGTCGGCCAGCGAGGGGATCCGGATCACGACGGCGCCGCTGACGGTGTTGACCTTGACGTCGGTCTCGCCGGCCACGTCGAGGTCCAGGGTGACGGCGCCGGTGACGGTGTTGGCCTGGACCCGGTCGGCGGTGCCGGCGATCACGGTGAGCTGCCCGGAGACGGTGTTGACCTTGAGCCGGCCGCCGACCGCGTGGGCGTCCACGTCGCCGGTGACCGTCCCGGCCTCGATCCGGCCGGTGACCCCGGCGAGGGTGGTGTCGCCGTTGGCGCTCTGCACCGAGACGTGCCCGCTGACGCCGCTGACGGTGGTGTCGGCCGACACGGTGCCGACCTTGACCTCGACCTCGGTCGGGACGGTCACGGTCACGGCGGCGATCCGCTTGCGCTTGAAGGAGCCGAAGAGGTCCTTCACCGAGCCGACCGACTTGAGCCGGTCGCCGAACTCGCCCCAGCTGTTGATGTCCTTGTAGGTGACCGTCAGGACGCCGTCCACCAGGGTCACGTGCAGGGGCTCGCCGACCAGCTCGGTGACCTCCAGGCGGGTCGGGCCGTCGGCCGCCACCACGTTCACCGTGCCCTCGATGGTCCGCACGTGCAGCGCGCGGACCGGCTCGTCGAAGGTGATCCTCTCGGTGCCCTCGACCGTCCACTGGCTCATGTCTGCCGCCTCCCGTTGCCGATCGCGATGTATCGCGTTCTCTGCTAAAGACGATATATCGCGTGCTGGCAGAGTCAAGCGCCCCGACCCCCGAACCCGACCCCGATCCGCCCCCGAGGCCTCCCCTACGAGGCCCTCGGGGTTCCGCGCCCTTCCGCGCCCTTCCGTAC
>NZ_JBHVET010001058.1:0-2164 GCF_042802135.1 Kitasatospora sp. NPDC057512 | reverse complement strand
GCCGCCCGGGAACCGCCGCAACCGCCGGAACCTCCTTGACGGCCCCACCGGCCGACGGGCCCGGCGCCTGGTGAACCGGTACGGCGTGATCGGCTTCGGCATCATCGGGCCCGCGCTCTTCGGCACCTGGGGATCGGCCATGCTCGGCACGGCACTGGGCCTGCCCCGGTGGCGGCTGATCGGCTGGCTGATGGCCGGTGTCACCCTGTGGTGCACCGTCATGCTGCTCGCCTCCGAGGCAGTGATCGACGCCTTCGGACTGCGGTGACGACACACGCTGCGTACCGGTCCCTGATCGCGAGGAGCACGTCGCCGCGGCCCCCCGGCCTGCCTCGTCGTGGGTCTGCCCTCGTCGTGGGTCTGCGCATCGCGCCGACCGTCGGCCCGGTCATCGTCGGGCGGTGGCAACTCACCGTTCCGGCAAGGCACTTCTCCCCCTCACCGGTTCACCCGGAGCAAGACCACCGACGGGACTCCCGAACGAATCGCCTCAGGTCTCAAACGAATCCACCGTGGTTCCAGCGGCGAACGCGCTCACCTGGCGAGGGCACCGGGTCCTACGCCCCGGCAAGATCCAGTAGGCGCTGTTAGCATGACTCCCATGTCCCGAGCCGAGGCCACGAAGGCGCGCATCCTCCACGCAGCAACCCAGGAGTTCGCGGCGTACGGGATCGCGGGAGCCCGCGTCGACCGGATCGCCAAGGTCGCCTCGGCGAACAAGAACCTCATCTACGTCTACTTCTGCAACAAGGACGGGCTCTTCGACGCCGTCTTCGACGCACACCTCGGGCGCGGCCTCGACATGGTGCCCTTCACGCCCGACGACCTGCCGGGCTACGCCGGGCGGCTGTTCGACTTCTACCAGAAGCACCCCGAGGTGCTCCGCCTGGCGACCTGGCACCGGCTGGAACGCGGCACTGCCGTGGAACGGGACCCTGCCGTCGCCAAGCAGACCCACGACGACAAGCTCGCCTCCTTGGAAGCGGCTCGGAAGGGCGGAGTGGGCACGCCGGGCTTCACCCCGGCCACACTTCTCACCCTCGTCCTGGCCATCGCCTCGGCCTGGAGCCCGACGAATGCCGCGAGCATGCCGGCGACGACTGTCCTGGCGTCGGACCCGGAGGACTGCCGGAACGCGATCATGGAGGCCGTGCGGCGCCTCCTGTGAGGGGCGGCGTGCATCACTCGCCTCCGCCACGGCGGTCCGACCACGCCCCGGTCACCGTGGCGTACGACGTCGACAACTGACCGACACGCAGCACCACTTGGGCAGGCTGGAGGTGCCCCCAAGCGTCTTCGACCCGGGAACCTCCACCGTGCCCCTGGTCAGCGTCAGCCCACCTGCGAAGTCCCGCTCGCCACTTGCCATCCAGTCCACCATCGCCACAAGGCCGGCCAGCTCCACCACCAACCACCCATGAGCTCTACTATGGATAGCCAACCGAATCGAACTGAATCAAATAGCGCTCGCTGAAGCGAATCACCGCAGGTCAGGAAGTGTCGGCCCCGCGCTCGCGGGGGTTGCTCCAGTGCCGGATCGCTGAGCGGCTCCAGCACGTTGTCGGCCCCGCGCTCGCGGGGGTTGCTCCCGGCCGAGCTTCCGACTGCTCGACGTCGCCCAGTCGGCCCCGCGCTCGCGGGGGTTACTCGGTGATCGACCAGCCGCTGAGCGGCCGCCAACGGTCGGCCCCGCGCTCGCGGGGGTTACTCCGTCCACTCGGCGCGTTCCTCGTCTCGGGCGATGTCGGCCCCGCGCTCGCGGGGGTTACTCCTACGACCCCAGCGTCCACGACTCCCTCGTCTCGTCGGCCCCGCGCTCGCGGGGGTTACTCCTCGCCCAGGTGGACGGCGGCTTCGACTGGGGTGTCGGCCCCGCGCTCGCGGGGGTTACTCCTCCCGCTCCCGCCGGTCGAAGACCTGGGCGACGGTCGGCCCCGCGCTCGCGGGGGTTACTCGGCCGTGTCCTTCCCTCCGCAGACCCCGACCTGGTCGGCCCCGCGCTCGCGGGGGTTACTCCGGTGGGAGCGCCACGGGGTTGTTCTCCGTCGGGTCGGCCCCGCGCTCGCGGGGGTTGCTCCAGCTCCTCGCCGACGAGTTCGATGTGCCAGTGGTCGGCCCCGCGCTCGCGGGGGTTACTCCCCCTCGTGCTCGTGCTCCTGCGGGG
>NZ_JBHVET010001057.1:0-2166 GCF_042802135.1 Kitasatospora sp. NPDC057512 | reverse complement strand
GCCCCCGTCCGAGCGACGGCCGGGGGCTCCGAGGGAAGAAGATGACCGGTTCTCAGCCGTCCAGCCGGATCGAGGCCCGCGCCGAGACCTTGTCCCCGGAGAGCCCGGTGAGCTCGGCGAGCACCACGTAGGTGCCGCTCGGCGGCGGCGTCTGGTCGGCGGTCGCGCACTGCGGCTTGCTGCGGCTGCGGTCCCAGGTGAAGGTCTCGGTCTGGTTGCCGTTCGCGCCGAGCTGCACCCAGATGCCGCCCTTGTCGGTCGGGCAGTCGCCGGAGGACCAGACCCGGTCGTTGTTGCTGCCGCTCACGGTGATCACGGAGGCGGTGCGGCCCAGGTCCACCCGGCAGTTGGTGCCGGAGGAGTTCTTGACCGTCAGGGCCAGCCGGGGCTTGTCCTTGGGCTGGTACGAGTTCTGGGTGCCGGCCAGCTCCAGCGCCACCTGCGAGGAGGCGCAGATCGGCAGCGCCATGATCTCGGGGGTGTTCACCGCCGGAGCGCCGCCGCCCGTACCGCCGGAGCCGCCCGTGCCGCCACCGGTGCCGCCGCCGGTCGCCGGCGCGGCGCCGCCTCCGGGGGCGGGGTTGGCCCCGCCGGCGCCGGTGCCGCCACTGAGGTTGACCTCGGTGCCGCCACCGCCCGCCACCGGTCCGCCCCCGGAGCCGCCGCCCGGGCGCGCGGCGGGGCCGCTCGGGGAGGCACCGGGCGTGATCGCCTGAGCCGGTGTCTGGTTCTGGGACTGGGACGGAACGGCCTGGGCGGCGTTGCCCTGTGAGCCGCCGTCACCGCCCCCGCCCTGATCGATCATCAGCCAGGCGATCAGGGCGACGACCGCCGCGACGGCGACGAGCACGATGACGCGCCGACGCCAGTAGATCGAGGCCGGCAGTGGTCCGACGGGTTGACGCAGAGAAGGCACGACCAAACTCTACGAGACTGTGTGTGGCGATTGACTCACCAACACCGCACAGTCGCCCCTTCCTTCACATGATCCGCCATTTGATCCGTTCGAGCGAGCCCCAATCGGACGATTTCCGGACGGTCCCCGGGAGCTTCCCCGGTCGGTCCGGAGCAGCCTGATCCACTTCGGCCCGGTCGGCGGGCATGGGAGGATCGAAGGGCCATGACTGCCATCACCGCCCCTGCCACCGCCGCCGACGCCGCCCGGCCGCCGATGCCCCTGCCGCTGTTCCACTCGACCGTCCTGGACTGGTACGAGGCGAGCAAGCGGGACCTGCCCTGGCGGACCCCCGACGCCACGCCCTGGGCGGTCATGGTGAGCGAGTTCATGCTCCAGCAGACACCGGTCAAGCGCGTGCTGCCCGCGTGGGAGGCCTGGCTCACCCGCTGGCCGACCCCGGCCGACCTCGCCGCCGACGCGCCCGGCGAGGCGGTCCGGATGTGGGGCCGGCTGGGCTACCCGCGCCGGGCGCTGCGCTTGCACGCGGCCGCGGTGGCGATCACCGAGCAGCACGACGGCGAGGTCCCGGACGACCACGCCACGCTGCTCTCGCTGCCCGGGGTGGGGGAGTACACCGCCGCCGCCGTCGCCTCCTTCGCCTTCCGCCAGCGGCACGTAGTGCTGGACACCAACGTCCGCCGGGTCTTCGCCCGCGCGGTGACCGGCGTCGAGTACCCGGCCCAGGCCACCACCGCCGCCGAGCGCCGCACCGCCACCGCGCTGCTGCCGGACGACGCCGAGACGGCCGCCACCTGGGCGGTCGGCGTGATGGAGCTGGGCGCGCTGGTCTGCACCGCGCGCGGCCCGGAGTGCGGGGACTGCCCGCTGTTCACCACCTGCGCCTGGCAGCGGGCCGGCCGCCCGCCGTACGAGGGCCCGGCCCGGCGCGGCCAGTCCTACGAGGGGACGGACCGCCAGGTGCGCGGCAAGCTGCTCGCGGTGCTGCGCGAGGCGCACGGGACGGTGCCGCAGGCCCGGCTGGACGCGGTCTGGCCGGACTCGGTGCAGCGGGCCCGGGCGCTGGACGGCCTGGTGGCGGACGGCCTGGTCGAGCCGGTCGAGCAGGGCGTCTACCGGCTGCCCCAGTAGGCGCCTCCCGCGAACGGAACCGGGAGGCCCCCGTAAGCCCGACGAAAACCGCCCCCGTCGGCACGACGAAGACGGCGAACGGAACGACGGCGCCCCCGGAAGGACGAACCTCCCGGGGG
>NZ_JBHVET010001056.1:0-2176 GCF_042802135.1 Kitasatospora sp. NPDC057512 | reverse complement strand
GGGTGGGGCGGGTCAGACGCGTCGGCCCTCGGTGGGGGTGGCGGGGGCGGCCGTGGGGGCGGTGGTGCTGCCGGCCTTGGCGCCGAGGGTGCGTTCGACCTTGGCGACGGCGGTGCGGTACTCCATGGAGGCGGCCTGTTCGTTGGTGCCCTGGCGTTCGAAGTAGCCGAAGGCCATGGCCACCGTGCCGAAGCGTTCGATGCCGACGTAGCCGTTGAGTCGGACGCCGGCCAGGGTGCCGTCGAGGTGGACGGCGGGGGCGTCCTTGCGGTCGCCGAGGGTGACCGGGCTGACGGTGAAGGTCACGGTGTCACTGGGGCCGGCGTTGAAGGTGATGGTGTGGCAGGTCTTCAGGGCGTCGACGGCGGAGTTGAAGTCGGTGGCGAGCCGGTCGGACGGCTCGGCCGCGAGGGCCTGGGTGACCATCGGGTTGCCGTTCGGGCCGTCGAGTTCGGTCTCGGCGCGCGGGATCGCCGCGCCCGGCCGGGTGACGTACATGTTGATCAGGGCGCTGAGCGCGGCGCAGCCGGTCACCGGGGACGACGGGCTCTCGCTGGGGCCGGGGCTGGCGCTGGGGCTCTGGGTCACCGGGGTCTCGGTCCAGCCGGGGCCGAGGTCGGCCGCGGTCAGCAGGGCCGACTTCAGCTGGTCGGCGGAGGGCAGTGGCTGGGCGGTTGCGGCGGACGCCGGAAGGGCGGCCGGGCCCAGGGCGACCGCCACGACGACGGCCGCGGCGGTGAGGGCGTGGAAGGGCCTGGTCAGAGACATACGGGTCCCCCGGTCGAGAGTTCGGGAAGGGACAGGCCACCAGTGTCCCACCGGGGGCGGGGCCGGGCGCGCGGGCGGGGATCGGCGCAGGTCAGGGCCGGTCGGAGGGCTCAGAAGTGGCGGAGAGGCCGGCGGGGCGGGCGGGGCCGGCCGGCAGGGTGTCGAGGGTCTCGGCGAGCCACTGCACCCAGAAGGTCTCCAGTCCGATGCCGGCCCGGAGCACCGCGTGTTGGAGCCGGTTCTCCTCGTCCGCCCGCTCGGCCGGGAAGTCGCGCCGCTCGATCTCCCGGTAGTCGGCCAACTGCTCGCGGTGCAGGGCGAGATGGCGTTCCAGCTCGGCCGCCAGGCCGTCCGTGCCGACCACCGCGGCCGCCCGCAGCCGCAGCAGCAGGGGCTCCCGGACGGCGCGCGGAGCGGCGCCCTCGGCGGTCCAGCGGGCCAGTTCGGCGCGGCCCTCCGGGAGCACCTCGTACTCCTTCTTCTGCCCGCGCACCGGCGCCTCCGGCCGGAGGGCCCGGATGTGTCCGGAGGCCTCCAGCCGGCCCAGTTCGCGGTAGATCTGCTGGTGGGTGGCGGGCCAGAAGAAGCCGATCGACCTGTCGAACCGCCTGGTCAGCTCCAGCCCCGAGGACGGTTTCTCCAGCAGGGCGGTGAGGATGGCGTGCGGCAGCGACATGCCGTCGATCGTACGGGGAGCGGGCAGCGGGACGGACGGGGAGCAGGCGGGGTACGGGCCGCGGGGCGGGCCGGGCTCAGCCCCGGGTGGACGCGGGGGCGTGCCGGGCGAGCACGGCGCGCAGCCGGTCGGGGTCGGCGGTGCCGCGCTTGGGCAGGACGGCCAGGCAGGCGTTGTTCTTGTCGCCGCTCAGCAGGACGAACAGCCGCGGGGTCTCCACGTGCTGCGGGACCGCCTGCCAGGTCAGGGTGCTGGTGGAGTGGCGGTTGGCGATGGTCACGCCGGACGCTTCCACGGTGGCGGTGAACTCGCCCTTGTCGGCGGTCATCTTGTGGAACTGGCCCGCCTGCAGCCGGGGCACCCAGAAGAGCAGGGCCAGCGCGGCGAGCACCATGATCACCGGTGGGAAGCCGATGCCCTTGCCGGTGGAGAGGTCGAGCGCGGCGATGAGCGGGCCGCACACGACGAGCACGTACAGGAGCATCCGCTGGCGGCGGCCCGCACGCGTCGCCCGGGCCCGGGCGGCCAGGGCCTCCCGGAAGTCCTCCACCGTGGGCGTGTACGCCAACTCGATTCGCTCGTCCGCCGCCGGTTCGCCCGCCACCGGCGCGTACGCCGTCTCGACCCGTTCGTCCATCGGTCTGCTCTCCCCTGTGATCCGCTCTGCGGCCTGCGCACTGCGCACTGCGACCCGCGCCGCACCCCGCGCTGTGACCTGCGGATACTAGCAAC
>NZ_JBHVET010001055.1:0-2176 GCF_042802135.1 Kitasatospora sp. NPDC057512 | reverse complement strand
GCCCCGACCGTGATGGTCGGGGGCACCGGGCTCTCGCCGTACCGGCGCCGGGCCGGGGTCAGACCTCGATGACCCGCAGGGCGGGGTGGTCGACCGTGTTGAGGTAGAGCTTCTCCTTGGTGCCCTCCTGCTCCAGCTCGACGACCAGCCGGTACCGGTACAGGCCGGGCTTGGCGGTGCTGAGCACGGTGCCGGCCCAGTAGTAGTAGACCGGGGTCAGCGGGGAGCGCATGCGGTCGGGCATGCCGTAGATCTTGAGCTCGGTGAAGAGCTTCCGCTCGGCCACGTCCTCCTCGTCACCCAGCTCGGTGTCGAGGACCACGATGTTGTTGATCTTGGGCATGGGCGGCCAGGTGCCGTCCAGCCGCCGCTCCATGTCGAGCGGGCGGATGATCCAGTTGATCACCTGGCCCTGCTTGCAGACCGTCTCCAGCTGCCGGGTGCCCTGGCCGGACCCGCCGACGCTGTTGTCCATCATGTACATCGCGTCGCCCAGCGAGCGGTTGGCCGTGGCCCGCTCCATGTTCACGAGCGTGACGACGTTGAGCTGTACCGAGTTCAGCTGCCCGGGGTTCTGCTTCCCCTCGGTGGCGCTGCTTGCCGTGGTTGTCAAGGTTCCTCCTTCGAGCGCGCCGCTCCGGGCGGGTCCACCCGCCCGGAGCCGTCCGTTGCGCGGAGCGGTCAGGTGGCCCGGCCGACCAGGACGGGCGACACGGTGGTGATGATCGGCTCGACCTGGGTGCCCAGCCGGAACCTGATCCGGTACGGCACGGGGGACGCCGCGTCCTTCTTCACCGTCCCGGTCCAGTAGGCGACGTCGGTGCCCGGGTACACCTTCCGGACCGGCTCGCACACCTCGTGGTCGATCTCGATCCCGTCGATGGCCACGTAGGCCTCGCACTCGAGCGCCAGCACGTTCCAGAGCAGCTGGTCGCCGGCCTTGACCTTGGTCCGCAGCTCCTCGGTGCCGAAGTCGGCGGACCCGCCGGCCTTGTTGGTGTCGTACAGGTACAGGTGGCCGTGGGTGCTCTGGGACGCCAGCATGCCCACGCAGTCCACCACCGCGGTGATCGAGATCGGGCGCTTCGGCGTGGTCTTCAGCCGTGGCTTGGTGGTCATCTACTCCTCCTCGTCCTTACGGGGACTTCCTGGGTCAGCGGTTCAGCCGAAGGCGGCCGGGGCGATCGGCAGGTAGCCCATGCCGGCTCCGGTGAAGCCGTTCCGCTTGGGCTCCGCGCTGATCCGGAGCTTCGACTCGCAGGTGAGGTTGACCGGCTCCCAGGTCCACCCGCCCGCCCGCTGGACCAGCTCGTGGAGCTGGATCCGCATCTTGTAGCTGTACGTCCCGGGCCGGGAGGTGTCGATCGTCGCCGACCAGTACCAGCCGTCGGTGACCAGGTCCGGGGAGCCGTACTCGGCCGGGTAGATGATCTTCTCGTCCACCGCCTCGCCGAAGATGTCGGTGATCACCGGCGCCGGGTAGCTGTGGGTGTCCTGGCCGTGGTCGGAGACCACCCGGCCGGTGACGTCCAGGACCCGCTGCCCGGAGAGGGCCGCGGTGCGCGAGGCGCCGTTGACCCTGGTGCCGACGGTCTGCCGGATCCGGGTGAGCGCGGCCTCGGTGTCGCCGTTCGCGACCCCGGCCTTCTCGGTCAGGTTCGCCAGCTCCGCCAGCGCCTCCTTCTCGGCCGCCCGCGCCCGGGTGGTGTGGTAGCCGCGGGGCACCGTCGGGGGGATCGAACCGAGGCTGTACGGCAGCCAGTTGAGCACCTGCTCGCCGGCCTGCGAGCCGTCGCTCCAGTAGCTGCCGTTGATCGCGGTGACCAGCTCGCCGGTGCCCTGGTTCAGGGAGCCGTGGAGCTTCATGTTGTCGAACAGATAGGTGTTGCCGGTCAGCGTCCGGGACTCCAGCGCGTTGCCGACGTCCACGAGCACGATGATCGCCAGTTGTTGGGCCATGCGCCCACCCTCCTTGTCGGTGTTCCGCCTACAGGCACATCAGTGCGGGCGAGTCGATGTGCAGCACGCTGTGCTCGCCCTCGTACATCTGGAGCTCCAGCCGGTACCGGTACGGCACCCCGGGCACCAGGTACGGCGGCACCACGCCGGACCAGACGTTGAGGTCCAGCTGGCCGGCCGCCACCCGATGGTCGGCGGGCGCGGCGCCGTCCGCGCC
>NZ_JBHVET010001054.1:0-2176 GCF_042802135.1 Kitasatospora sp. NPDC057512 | reverse complement strand
GGGCAGCACCACGACCCGCACGCACTGCTCGGCGCGCACCCGGTGCACGGCGGCACGGCGATCCGGGTGCTGCGCCCGTTCGCCGAGCGGGTGGTCGTCGAGACCGCCCACGGACCGGCCGAACTCACCCACCAGCAGGGCGGGTTGTTCACCGGCCTGGTGGCCGGCGGCGAACCCCCGGAGTACACCCTGCTGGTGACGTACCCCGACGGCGAGCCGCTGCGCCAGCACGACGGCTACCGCACCCCGCCCACCCTCGGCGAGCTCGACCTGCACCTGATCTCCGAGGGCCGGCACGAGCAGCTGTGGCGGGCGCTCGGCTCGCACGTGCGCACCGTCGACGGGGTGGCCGGCACCGCCTTCGCGGTCTGGGCGCCGAACGCCGTCGGGGTGCGGCTGATCGGCGGCTTCAACCACTGGGACGGCACCGGGCACCCGATGCGCTCGCTCGGCTCGTCCGGGATCTGGGAGCTGTTCGTCCCCGGCCTGGCCGAGGGCGCCACCTACAAGTACGAGGTGCACACCCGGCAGGGCTGGGTGCTGGACAAGGCCGACCCGCTGGCCCGGGCCGCCCAGTGCCCGCCCGGCACCGCCTCGGTGGTCACCTCCTCCGACCACGTGTGGCAGGACGGCGAGTGGATGGCCCGCCGGGCCCGCGCCGCGCACCACCGGGCACCGATGTCGGTGTACGAGCTGCACCTGCCGTCCTGGCGCCCGGACCTCACCACCTACCGCGCCATCGCCGAGGAACTGCCGCGCTACCTCCAGGAGTTGAACTTCACCCACGTGGAGCTCATGCCGGTGATGGAGCACCCCTTCGGCGGCTCCTGGGGCTACCAGGTGTCCGGCTACTACGCCCCCACCGCCCGGCTCGGCGGCCCCGACGACTTCCGGTACCTGGTGGACACCCTGCACCGGCACGGCATCGGCGTGATCGTCGACTGGGTGCCCGCGCACTTCCCCAAGGACGACTTCGCGCTCGCCCGCTTCGACGGCGAGCCGCTGTACGAACCCGCCGACCCGCTGCGCGCCGAGCACCCCGACTGGGGGACGCTGGAGTTCGACTACGGCCGCAAGGAGGTGCGCAACTTCCTCGTCGCCAACGCGGTGTACTGGTGCGAGGAGTTCCACGTCGACGGCCTGCGGGTGGACGCCGTCGCCTCGATGCTCTACCTCGACTACTCCCGCGAGGGCGGCGACTGGACGCCCAACCGGTTCGGCGGCCGGGAGGACCTGGACGCGGCCTCCTTCCTCCAGGAGATGAACGCCACCGTCTACCGGCGCTGCCCGGGCGCGGTGACGATCGCCGAGGAGTCCACCGCCTGGGACGGGGTCACCCGCCCCACCGACGCCGGCGGCCTCGGCTTCGGGCTGAAGTGGAACATGGGCTGGATGCACGACTCGCTGGTCTACATGTCCAAGGAGCCGGTGCACCGCAAGTACCACCACAACGAGATCACCTTCTCGATGGTGTACGCCTTCTCGGAGAACTACGTCCTGCCGATCTCGCACGACGAGGTGGTGCACGGCAAGCGGGCGCTGGTCTCCAAGATGCCCGGCGACTGGTGGCAGCAGCGCGCCAACCACCGCGCGTACCTCGGCTTCATGTGGTCCCACCCGGGCAAGCAGCTGCTGTTCATGGGGCAGGAGTTCGCCCAGGGCGCGGAGTGGGACCACGAGCAGGGCCCGCAGTGGTGGGTGCTCGACGAGCGGTGGCCGGCCCGCGAGGAGCACCTCGGGGTGCGCCGGCTGGTCCGCGACCTCAACCGCCGCTACCTCGACACCCCGGCGCTGTGGGAGCTGGACACCGTCCCGGAGGGCTTCCGCTGGCTCGACGGCGGCGCCGCCGAGGACAACCTGCTCTCCTTCGTCCGGTACGCGGCCGACGGCTCGCCGCTGGTCGCGGTCTGCAACTTCTCGCCGGTCGTCCGGCACGGCCACCGGGTCGGCCTGCCCCGGCTGGCGGGCCGCGACCAGCTGTGGGAGGAGGCGCTGAACACCGACGCCGAGGAGTACGGCGGCAGCGGCGTCGGCAACTCCCACCCGGTCAAGGCCGAGCCGGTGGAGTGGGACGGCCAGCCCCGGTCCGCCGAACTGGTCCTCCCCCCGCTCGCCACCGTCTGGCTCCGCCCCGCGCGCTGAGCACCGGACGCCCCCGGCGCCCCGGGTGCCCGCC
>NZ_JBHVET010001053.1:0-2183 GCF_042802135.1 Kitasatospora sp. NPDC057512 | reverse complement strand
GGCTCTCGCCCGCCGCCACCCGGGCCGTGATCGACCAGTTCCTGGCCCAGCCCGAGCCGGCCTCCGCCGCCTCCACGAGCGAGCGGCTGTCCGTCCTCACCGCCCGCGAGCGCGAGGTGATGTCGATGGCCGCCACCGGCCTCACCAACGAGGAGATCGCCGAGCGGATGTTCGTCAGCCCCTTCACCGTCCGCACCCACGTCCACCGGGCGATGTCCAAGCTCGACGCCCGCGACCGCGCCCAACTCGTCGCCATCGCCTACCAGACCGGACTGGTCCCGCCCGGCCGCCCGAACTGAGGCGCGCCTGGCCGGCGGTGGCCGGTCCAGCCCCGGGGCTCAGGGCTTGCGGGCCACGGCGCCGTACATGCTGACGCGGTCGGCGCCAGGGGCGGGGGTGGTGTCGGGGCGCCAGAGGGGGACGGTGGTCACGCCGGGGTCGAGGAGGTCGAGGCCGTCGAAGAAGGCCCGGACCTCCTCGCGGGAGCGGCCGACGAGGGGCGCGGTGGCCTTGTCGTAGACGCCGGTGACCCGGTCGCGGATCTCGGCCGGGATGAAGTCGGCGGTGCCGTGCGAGAGGACCAGGTGGCTGCCGGAGGGCAGGGCGTCCAGCAGGACGGCGAGCGCATGGTGGGGCTGGTCCTCGTCCCGCAGGAAGTGCAGGACGGCGGCGAGGACGAGTCCGACCGGGCGGGAGAAGTCGAGCAGCTCCGCCGTCCGGACGGCGTCCAGCAGCGCGGCGGGCTCGCGCAGGTCGGCCCGGATGACGGTGGTGTGGCCGGGGCCCGAGCCGGCCATCAGGGCGCGGGCGTGGCTGAGCACGATCGGGTCGTTGTCCACGTAGACGGTCCGCGCGCCCGGTCGGGCCGTCCGGGCGATCTCGTGGGTGTTGCCGGCCGTGGGGATGCCGGTGCCGATGTCGAGGAACTGGTCGATGCCGAGTTCGGCGACGCACCGCACCGCGCGGGTGAGGAAGCCGCGGTTGGCGCGGGCGGTGGAGCGGAACTCCGGGTTGGCGGCGAGCGCCTTCTCGGCGGCGGCGCGGTCGGAGGGGAAGTTGTCCTTCCCGCCGAGGTAGTAGTCGTACATCCGGGCCGGGTGCGGCACGTCGGGCCGCAGGTCGGCCGGGATCCCGGCCCCGCCGGACTCCCACATGTTCTCGTATCCCACGGTTGCCGTCTCCTCTGCCCCGGACGCCACGGACGATCCACTCGCGGCCCTGTTGGCGGACAGCCTAAAGCCCAGGTCAAGGCCCGGGTGCCGGTTGGTCGGGTCACCCCCGTATGTCCCTTTTCGTCGGGAGGGACGGGCTCCCGGGCTCGCCGCGCGCCCCTGCCGCTCCCGGCGCAGGATGGAGGTCCGGGCGGGGGAACAACCGGGGACGGGAGGTCAGGCCCGTGGGCATCGCGATGGCGGACATCCGCGAGTGGCGCGGCCACGCCGTGGTCGACGAGAAGGGCCACCGCATCGGGTCGCTGGAGTCGGTCTACGTCGAGACGGCCAGCGACGAGCCGTTCTTCGGCACGGTCACGGTCGGTTTCGCCGGTCGGCGCCGCCTGGTGTTCGTCCCGCTGGACGGGGCGGTGGCCGGGCCGGACTACCTCCGGGTGGCCTACCCGCGCAACCAGGTCAAGCAGGCACCGGCGATCGGCACCGACGACGTGCTGCCCGCCGAGGACGAGCCCGCCGTGTTCGCGCACTACGAGCTGCCGTACGCGACCGGCGCGGGCGGCGAGCGCCGCCTGGCCCGCCGCTGAGCCGGGCCGTACCCGGGGCCGCAGGGCACGGCTTCCGCCATCCGGGAATGAATACCCCGCCGGGTACACTTGTCCATCGACAGTCGATGTGAAAGGCGGCCCCGACATGCAGGTGGACGAGGAGGCGGTCGGCGCGGTCCTGAACCGGCTGCGTCGCGCGCAGGGCCAGTTGGCCGGAGTGATCGCGATGATCGAGGCGGGCCGGGACTGCAAGGACGTGGTCACCCAGCTCGCCGCCGTCTCGCGCGCGCTCGACCGGGCGGGGTTCAAGATCGTCGCGAGCGGCATGCGCCAGTGCATGGCCGCCGCCGACCAGGACGCCGCGCCGATGAGCGAGGCCGAGCTGGAGAAGCTCTTCCTCGCCCTGGCCTGACCGGGCGGCACCCGGCCCGGCGGCACGGTCCGACGAGGGCCGAGGCGGATCCCT
>NZ_JBHVET010001052.1:0-2184 GCF_042802135.1 Kitasatospora sp. NPDC057512 | reverse complement strand
CCCCGGAGCAGGGGAGGGCGCGGCCCGTTCGGCGGCGGTGGCGGGGGTCAGGCGCGGGCGCCCGCCGGGGCGGTGCGTGCGTCGCCGTCCGCGAACCCGCCCAGGACGAAGTCCTCGTCCACCTGGGTCGCGAGGTCGATGCCGACCTTGGAGTTGGCCCAACTCTCCGCGTTGCGGCGGTGGAAGAGCACCGCCTGCTCGGTGTAGCGGCGCGCGTCCCGCCGCCCGTACGCCGCGTCGGCCTCGATCCGCAGCTCCTCCAGCACGGCCCGGTTGGCCGTCTCCAGGGACTTCAGCGGCGGTTCGGCGCCCTGCTCCAGGCGGCGGACCCAGTCCGACTGCTGGAAGGTGGTGAGCAGGTCGTCGCCGACCTCGCGGCGCAGGAAGGCCAGGTCGTCCGGGCCCTGCACCTTGTTGCCGACCACCCGCAGCCGCACGCCGAAGTCGCGGGCGTAGTCCTTGTACTGGCGGTAGACGGAGATGCCCTTGCGGGTCGGTTCGGCGACCAGGAAGGTCAGGTCGAAGCGGGTGAACAGGCCGGAGGCGAAGGAGTCCGAGCCCGCGGTCATGTCGGTCACCAGGTACTCGCCCGGGCCGTCCAGCAGGTGGTTGAGCAGCAGCTCCACCGCGCCGACCTTGGAGTGGTAGCAGGCCACCCCGAGGTCCTCCTCGGTGAACGCGCCGGTCGCCAGCAGCCGGACCGAGCCCTCGTCCAGCGCGATCGGGCGGGCGCAGGAGGCGTAGACCGGGTTCTCCTCGACGATCCGCAGCAGCCGCGAACCACGGCCGGGCGGCGTGGTTTTGATCATCTCGTTGGAGGAGCGGATGAGCGGGTTGCTGCCGCGCAGGTACTCCTTGATCTCCGGCAGGTGCCCGCCCAGCGAGGGCAGCGCGGCGGCCTGATCGTCCGTCAGGCCCAGGGCGGGGCCCAGGTGCTGGTTGATGTCGGCGTCCACGGCGACGACCGGCCGGCCCAGGGCTGCCAGGTGGCGGATGAACAGCGCGGACAGCGTGGTCTTCCCGCTGCCGCCCTTGCCGACGAAGGCGATCTTCATCTGGGGACTCCGGCTCTCGCTCAGGGCCCTCGCTGCGGGCCGTCCGCCTAGGGGCCGCGCGATGCGCCCCCTAGTTGGAAATCGTTATCGTCTCCGATAGCGGCCATGCTAGCCGGGGTTTGGGTGTCACCGGGGGTGGGAAGTGAGGATTGCCTCTAATGGGTGATGCGGGGTTGCTGTTCCGGGAGGGGCGGCCCGTTCATTACTCTCGGGTAGGTGAGCACTGGAACTGATCCCCTCGCCCCGCTGGCCCAGCTCCCCGGGGTGCCCGACGCGGTCGCCGAGGTGCGCAAGGCCGTCGACCGGCTCTACGGCCACCGGGTGATGCGCCGCCGCGCGGCCGAGGTCACCTCCGAGTCCGCGCTGCGCGGCGCCCGCGCGTCGGCGGCCCTGGCCGGGGCCGACTGGCCGCTGGAGGAGGTCCGCCGCCGTAGCGACTTCGGCGCGGACCCCGAGGCCCGGACGGTCGGCGCGGCCCTGCGGATCGCCGCCGAGGCCGGCCAGCTGCTCAGCATCTGGCGGCACTCGCCGCTCCAGGTGCTGGCCCGGCTGCACCTGCTCGCGGTCGGCGACGGCGATCCGGCCGCCGGTCGCCCGCGGCGGGCCGGGGAGGGCGCGGAGGTGTTGTTCCCGCGGGAGCTGGAGCCGGTGGAGAGCGTCCAGGTCGACGCCGTCGACGGGCCGCCGCCCGTGCTGCCGCCCGCTCCGGGTGCGGAGGAGGTCGCGGCCCGGCTCGACCAGCTCTCCCGGCTGCTGGTGGCGCGCGCGGAGGGCCAGGGGGTGGGCACGCCGGCTCTCGTCGTGGCCTCGGTGGTGCACGGCGAACTGCTCGCACTGCGGCCGTTCGGCGCCCACAACGGCGTGATCGCGCGGGCCGCCCAGCGGATCGTGCTGATCGCCGAGGGGCTCGACCCGAAGTCGATCTGCCCGGCCGAGGTCGGCCTGGCCGAACTCGGCACCGCCGCCCACCGCCGAGCCCTGGCCGGCTACCTGGCGGGGACCCCCGAGGGGATGGCGGCCTGGATCGCGTACAGCGGCCGGGCGCTGCGGCTCGGGGTCCGGGAGAGCACGGCGGTCTGCGAGGCGATGCAGCGCGGGATGGTCTGAGCGCCCCGACAGGGGCGGCGCC
>NZ_JBHVET010001051.1:0-2186 GCF_042802135.1 Kitasatospora sp. NPDC057512 | reverse complement strand
GTGAGGAGGTTGAGGAGAGTTGAGGCCGGCGCCGTGTTGAAGCGGACGAGGACGCGGCCGTCCATGGTCCGGTCGGTGCCGATCGAGGGGAAGATCAGGCCGAACTCTCGCCCCCGCTCCACGACTTCGTCCAGGAGGGCGCTGATGTGGTCCTCGGTGTAGTAGCGGATCCGGGGGTCGGTCGGCAGCATCGGGTGACGGCCGGGGCGGTAGATCATCAGACGGCGCCCTTCCGCAGCTCAAACCACACGGATTTGGCCCGCTCGTGCGGGTCGACGCCCCAGCCGTGGGTGAGGGCCGCGACGAGCTGGAGGCCCCGGCCGGACTCGGCGAGCAGGGACAGCGGCGGGGCGGAGGGCAGCACCGGGCTCTCGTCCGTGACGGAGACCCGGAGGACGTCCCCCTCGGAGATGATCTCGACCAGCGGCGCGGGGGTTTCGGTGTGCCGCCAGGCGTTGACGAGGAGCTCGCAGAGCGCGAGCTGCGCGTCGAAGATCGGCGAGGCGGACCATCCGACGCGGGTCATGGTGTTGCGGAGGGTCTGACGCGCGACCGCGATGGTGGGGGTGTTGATGTGACGCATGGGAGTTCTCCCGAGGCGTGAGTGAGGGGGAACCGGCGGAACATGTGTCGCCGTGAGCCAGGCCGGTGGAGAAGGACATGGCTGCTCTGCGGTGCTTGCTAGCAGGCGTTACTGACGATCCGTCGGACCGATGTGACACCGACCATAACGCAGACGGTCTCAATTTTGAGCCGAGAGCTGGGAGGTTCCCCCGAACGTGGCAACTCCACCGCCCCGACCTGCGGCAGACTGGTCATCATGGCGCTACGACCGAACCCAACCCTTCGCCAACGGCGGATCGGGACCGAGCTACGGAGGATGCGGGAGCAGGCTGGCCTCGGCGGCAGTCAGCTGGCGCGCAAGCTCGGCATCCAGCCCGCGCAGATCACACAGATGGAGAGCGGGAAGGGTGGGGTCAGTGTCGAGCGGCTGCGAACCATCGCCGCTGCATGCATGTGCGGCAACCAGCAGCTGATCGACGCACTGACCGAGGTGACCACCGAGCGCACGAAGGGATGGTGGGAGGAGTACCGCGGGTCGGTATCCTCACATCTGCTCGATCTCGCAGAGCTTGAGGAATCCGCTGCGAGGCTCATTACCTACACGATCACGTTCGTACCTGGGCTGCTACAAACTGATGCCTACGCCGCCTCGGTCTTCGCCAGAGCTATCCCACCATTGCCCCACCATGAAGTCGACGTCCGGATGGACTTCCGGATGAAGCGGCAACAGGTCATCCGCGCAGGCGGGCCGCCTTACGCCGCATTCATCCACGAAGCTGCTCTCCGTATGCAGTTCAGTGGCCCGAAAGTCCTCACTGAGCAGCTCGAAGCCCTCATCAAGCACTCCGAGACCTCGGCAGTCTCGATCCGCGCAGTACCGTTCGACATCGAGTCCCTGCCCGGCCCGAGCGAGAACCTCATCTACGCGGAAGGCGCTGTACCCGAGCTGGATTCGGTTCAGATCGACACCACCCACAACAGCCTGATTCTCGACTCTCCTGCACCACTCGCAAGCTACCGCGAGATGCTCGCCCGGATGGCGTCCGTCGCACTCTCGGAGGAGGAGTCCCGAGACTTCATCCGGCAGATCAAAAAGGAGATAGAGAGCAAGCATGGATAGCCCCGTGTGGCAGAAGTCCAGCTACTCCGGCGCGAACAACGCGTGCGTCGAGGTCCGCACATTGAGCGGCGCGGTCGAAATCCGCGAGTCGGACGAGGGCCACCTCGTCCTCCGCACCACCCCCATCGCCCTCGCCGCCTTCCTCCACGCCCTCAAGGCCGGCGAGTTCGACCACCACGCCTGACGGTTCCTCTCCGCGCCCCTCGCCCTCCCCAGGGCGAGGGGCGCAACATGAGACCTCACCGACCTGCCAGGAAGGAAATGGAAGACAGCAAATGCCTGAGTCCAACTGGCAGAAGTCCAGCTACAGCGCCTCAAGCAACGAGTGCGTCGAGGTCCGTACGTCCAACGGCGCGGTCGAAATCCGCGAGTCCGACCAGGGCCACCTCGTCCTCCACACCACCCCCACCACTTTCGCCGCCCTCCTCCACGCCCTCAAGGCCGGCGAGTTCGACCACCACGCCTGACGGTTCCACTCCGCGCCCCTCGCCCTCCCCAGGGC
>NZ_JBHVET010001050.1:0-2193 GCF_042802135.1 Kitasatospora sp. NPDC057512 | reverse complement strand
GCCTTGCCGTAGAGCGGGCCGGAGGCGCCGCCGACCTTGGAGATGAGGGTGGTGCCGGTCTTGGTGAGGACGGCGCCGGGGCCGGCCGGCCGGAGGCCGTCCAGGGCGGTCAGGGCGGCGGCGAAGCCGCGCTGGAGGTTGCTGCCGTGGTCGCCGTCGCCGATCGCGGAGTCGAGCTCGGTGAGCCGGGCCCGCTCCTTCTCGACGGCCGCGGCGATCGCGCGGACCCAGGCCTCGGCCAGCGGGGTGTCGAAGTCCATCGTGCGTCCTCCTCAGGCCCGCTTGAGGGCGGGGGTGTCGACCGGGGCGTCCCAGAGTTCCAGCAGCTCGGCGTCGGCCTTGGTGAGGGTGAGCGAGAAGCCCGCCATGTCCAGGCTGGTGACGTAGTTGCCGACCAGGCTGCGGGCCACCGTGATGCCGCGCTCGGCGA
Source organism: Kitasatospora sp. NPDC057512 (assembly GCF_042802135.1). NCBI lineage: Bacteria > Bacillati > Actinomycetota > Actinomycetes > Kitasatosporales > Streptomycetaceae > Kitasatospora > Kitasatospora sp. NPDC057512. The sequence goes on along the minus strand of NZ_JBHVET010001050.1, from coordinate 1,763 downwards.
GCCGGGCGGCGACCTCGCCGTAGACCACGTACAGCTCCAGCAGCGGGGTCGCGCCGAGGCCGTTGAGCAGGGCGATCACCTCGTCGCCCGGGGTCAGGTGGTGGTCGGTCAGGATGGTCTCGACCACCTCGGCGGCCAGCTCGCGGGCCGGGCGGAGCTTCTCGCGCCGGCGGCCGGGCTCGCCGTGGATGCCGACGCCGACCTCGATCTCGTCCTCGGGCAGGTCGAAGCCGGGCTTGCCGGCGGCCGGGACGGTGGCCGCGGTGAGCGCGACGGCGAAGGAGCGGGAGGCGGCGTTGACCCGCTCGCCCAGGGCGGCCACGTCGTCCAGCGGGGCGCCGCGCTCGGCCAGCGCGCCGGCGGTCTTCTCGACCAGCACGGTCGCGCCGGTGCCCCGGCGGCCGGCCGTCCAGGTGGAGTCCTCGACCGCGACGTCGTCGTTGACCAGGACGGTGCGGACCTCCAGGCCCTCCTCGGCGGCGAGTTCGGCGGCGAGCTCGAAGTTCATCACGTCGCCGGTGTAGTTCTTCACGATGAAGACCACGCCGGCGCCGGTCTCCACGGCCTTGGCGGCGGCCAGCATCTGGTCCGGGACGGGCGAGGTGAAGACCTCGCCGGGGCAGGCGGCGTCGAGCATGCCGGGGCCGACGAAGCCGCCGTGCAGCGGTTCGTGGCCGGAGCCGCCGCCGGAGATCAGCGCGACCTTCGGGCCGGCCGGGCGGGCGGCCCGGGTGATCACCCGGTTGGGGACGTCCACCGTCAGCTCCGGATGGGCGGCGGCGATCCCGGCCAGGGCGTCCTCCAGGACGCTCTCCGGGGTGTTGATCAGCTTCTTCAACGCTCTTCGCTCCCTTGGTGACCTGGGTGACCTGGGTGAGGACGCCACGGCCGTCGACGCCGTAGCCCCGACGCTACGCCAGACGGGGGTGGTGGGCACGGGGTGCGACACGCGGGATTCCGATCACTCTCCCGGAGTACCTGGTTCCGGCCGTAGGGTCGGCCGCATGAGTGAGAACGTGGGCATTGTTCTGGTCTCGCACAGCGCCCGGCTCGCGGAGGGGCTGCGCGAGCTGCTCGGCGAACTCGCCTCGGACGGCGTGCGGGTGGTCGTCGCGGGCGGCACCGAGGACGGCGGGCTCGGCACCAGCTACGACCTGATCGCCGGGGCGATCGCGCGGGCCGACGCCGGGGCGGGCGTGGTCGTGCTGCCGGACCTCGGCAGCTCGGTGCTCACCGCCGTCACGGTGCTGGAGGACGAGCCGCGCCCGGGCGTGAAGCTGGTGGACGCGCCGTTCGTGGAGGGCGCGGTGGCCGCCGCCGTCACCGCCTCGACCGGGGCGGGCCTGGCCGAGGTGGTCGCGGCGGCCGAGGACGCGCGCGGGTTCCGGAAGCTCTGACGGCTCGGTCTCCGGGGATCGCTCAGCGTTCGGGGCTCACTTGGCGTCCGCGTAGCAGTCCACCACCGCCGTGCTGAGCGGGAAGCGCACCGGGGTGTCGCCGAACACCAGCCGGCGGGCCTCGTCGGCCGCTTCGGCGACGGCGGCGGCCACCTCGTCGGCGAGGTTGGCCGGGGTGTGCACGATCACCTCGTCGTGCTGGAAGAACACCAGGTGCGGACGGTCCGCCGGGCCCGCCGCGGGCAGCTCGTTCAGCCGCCGGCGCAGGGCGGCGAGCAGGGCCAGCGCCCAGTCGGCGGCGCTGGCCTGGATGACGAAGTTGCGGGTGAAGCGGCCGCGGGCGCGGGCGGTGCGGCCGCCGGCCTC
>NZ_JBHVET010001049.1:0-2203 GCF_042802135.1 Kitasatospora sp. NPDC057512 | reverse complement strand
CCGCGGGTGCCGCGGCCAGCGCGGCGCGCAACGCGGCGGATGCCGCGGACGCGGCGAGTTCGGCCGGGGTGTCCGCCGGCCAGGCCACGGCGCAGTCCCGGCGGGCGTCGGAGGCGGCCGCCGTCGCCCGCAGCGCGTCCGCCGCCGCGGACGCGGCCTCGAAGCGGGCCAACTCGCTGGCCTCCCGCGCGGCTTCGGCCGCGAAGGACGCCCAGGCGGCCGCCAACGGGGCCGCCACCCATGCGGAGAACGCCGCGAAGGCGGCGGACGAGGCCGCCAACCAGGCGGGCAACGCCCAGGACTGGGCGAACAAGGCCACCGAGCACGCCAACGCGGCCGTGGCCGCCGCGAAGGTGGCGAGCGACGCCGTGGCGGTGGCCCAGAACGTGGAGAAGCTCGCCCGGGAGAGCGAGCAGGAGGACCTCGCGGCCGACACCAAGCTGGGTGTCGACGAGGCCACCGCGCTCCGCAAGGACGGCCAGGAGGAGGCACGGTCGCGGGAGACCGCCATGACCCAGGCGGCAGCCGTCGACGAGGCCACCCGGCAGCTGGTCGCCAAGGCCGCCGACCCGGCGCTCGACACCGCGACCGCGGTCGCCGCGGGCCGCAAGGCCGCCGTCAACCTGCTGTCCAGCAGCGGCGCGTGGACCAGCCGGGCCGCGCAGAGCGCGCTCTCCGGTACCGACCGGGAGGTGGTCGACTGGGCCGTTTCGCAGTACCCGAAGGCCCTGCGGCAGGACGACCGGGAGAAGGCGCTGCTGTTCTCCACCCTCGGCGGCCCCGGCCTGGCGGAGGCGGCCCAGCGGGCGCTGGCCGCCGACAGCCCGGCACAGATCCAGGCCTTCCTCACCCAGGGTGTCTACGACGTCCAGGCCGACGACAACCGGATCCGGATCCTCAAGCTGATCGACAACGCGGGCAAGGCGGTCACCGCCGCCGGGAACAAGGCCCTGAGCGACCCGTCACCGAAGGCCCTGACCGACTTCCTGGCCACCGGCTACTGGTCGGCCAAGGCCGAGGACGACCAGGTGGCCGCGGCCACCGTCATGGGACGGGGCGGCCCCGTCGTGGCGGCCCTCGGACAGGTCGTCCTGTCCGGACCGGACTCGATGCAGAGCGACTACGTCGCCTGGGGACAGTACCGGGCGGCCCAGAAGGACCAGGACACCGCCGCCCACGTCGCGGCGGTCCGGGCGCTGATCGCGAGCGCCGCCCAGATCGCGGCACAGGCGAACCAGGACGCGGCCGAGGCGTCCGCGGTCGCGGCCCGGGCCCGATCGGCCGCCGAGGAGGCAGGCCAGTGGGCCGACCGGGCCCGCACGTCGGCCTCGCAGGCCAAGGGCTACGCGGACGAGGCCCGCAACAGGGCCGCGGAGGCCACGGCCTCGGCCTCGGCCGCGGCGTCCTCCGCCCAGCAGGCGAAGACCGCCTCGGCCACGGCGAGGACGGCGAGCCGGCAGGCCAACTACTCCGCGAACCAGGCCGCGGTGTCGGCCCACAGCGCGGTCGCCTCGGCGGCCGGCGCCGCCGCGTCGGCAGCCGAGGCCAGGGCCTCGGCGCTGGCGGCCGGCAAGAGCTCGGAGGAGGCCGGGCAGGCCGCCAACGAGGCCGGGAACATCGCGGCCCGCAAGCGCGAGCAGGAGCAGGCGGCGGAGGCGGCCAAGGCGGCGGAGCAGGCCCGGCAGAACGCCGCGAACCACGTCAACCCCGCCGACACCCCGGGCAACGACAGCGTCCGGCCGCTTCTGGGCCCCGGCGGCTCCAGCCCCGGCGGTATGGACGGCGCGCTCGAGATCATGATCCGCGAGTACGCCCAGCACACCGGCGACCTGAGCACCTGGCTGGGGGCCGCGTCGGTGGCGGCCCTGGCCGTTCCGGCTTTTGGCGAGGTTGCCGCTCCCGTCCTGTCCCTGGCGTCGTTCGCCACCGGCGGGGTGAGCGTCCTGCTGACCGGGATCGGGTTCGGCTGGAGCAGCAAGGAACTCCAGTCCTCCGTCACCATGTTCGGGCTCAACGGCATTTTGGCCGCCACGGGCAAAGCGGTCGAGACGTTCGCGAAGCTGAAGCCGATAGTGAAGGACACGGCAGCCCAGCTCGTCATCGGTACGGGATCGGCTGTCATGAACCTCGTCACCTCGGAGCCCTGGAAGCGGCTCCCCCGCCCCTGGCACTTCTGAGCGCCCGTGCGGCGGTGGCTCCGGCC
>NZ_JBHVET010001048.1:0-2219 GCF_042802135.1 Kitasatospora sp. NPDC057512 | reverse complement strand
GGCTTGCGCCCTGCGCGCCCGCTGGGTGGGAGCGCGAGCGGGGGGTGGGGGGTCGGGGGAGACTGGGGGCATGCCGGAGCTGCCTGAGGTCGAGGCGTTGAGTGTCTTTCTGTCCGAGCGGTTGACCGGGCGGGTGATCGCTCGGGTGCAGCCGGTGGCGATCAGTGCGTTGAAGACGTACGACCCGCCGGTGACGGCGTTGGAGGGGCGGATGGTCGGGGCGGTGAGCAGGCGGGGCAAGTTCCTGGATGTCGAGGCGGAGGGGCTGCATCTGGTGGTGCACCTGGCCCGGGCCGGGTGGTTGCGGTGGAAGGACGGTCTGCCCGCCGAGCCGGCGCGGCCGTCCCCGCGCAATCCGTTGGCGTTGCGGGTGCGGTTGGTGGGGGAGGCCGGGGACGGGTTCGACCTCACGGAGGCCGGGTCGAAGAAGGGGCTGGCGGTGTACGTGGTGCGGGAGCCGGGCGAGGTGCCCGGGGTGGCCAGGCTCGGGCCGGATCCGCTGGATCCGGGCTTCGGGCTGGCGGACTTCGCGGCGCTGTTGCGGGGCGAGCGGCGCAGGCTCAAGGGGGTGCTGCGGGACCAGGGGGTGTTGGCGGGGGTGGGCAACGCGTACTCGGACGAGGTGCTGCACGCGGCCCGGATGTCGCCGTACAAGCTGGCCGCGAGTCTGACCGAGGACGAGGTGGCCCGGCTGTACGAGGCGCTCGGGGGCACGTTGCGGGAGGCGGTGGAGCGCTCGCGCGGGCTGGCGGCGGGGGAGCTGAAGGCGGAGAAGAAGCTCGGGTTGCGGGTGCACGGCCGGACCGGTGAGCCCTGCCCGGTGTGCGGGGACACGATCCGGGAGGTGTCCTTCGCGGACTCCTCGTTCCAGTACTGCCCGACCTGTCAGACCGGGGGCAAGCCGTTGGCGGACCGGCGGTTGTCGCGGCTGTTGAAGTGAGGGGAGGTGAGGGGGACGGGTGGTGGCCGTCCCCCCGGTGGGCGGCGGGGTCAGCGCTTGATGGCGACGCCGCCCCAGTAGTAGGCGGCCTTCGGGTCGGCCGGGGGCTCGCCGTCGGGGCGCCAGGCCAGGACCGGGGCGACGCCCGGCTCGACCAGGTCCCAGCCGTCGAAGAAGCGGACGACGTCGTCGTAGCCGCGCGGGACCAGGGTCATCCCGCCGGCCCGGGCGGCTTCGGCGACCTTGCCGACGGCCTCCGGGTCGAAGTCGGGGGTGGGGGTGGTCAGGGCGATGCAGCTGCCGGCCGGCAGGGCGTCGCGCAGTGCGGCGACCCGGCCCCAGGGGTCGTCCTCGTCGGCGATCAGCATCAGGACGGCGATCATCAGCAGGCCGACCGGCTGGGTGAGGTCGAGGGTGGCGGTGAGCGCCGGGTCGGCGAACAGCGCCTCGGGCTTGCGCAGGTCGGCGTGGATGTAGGTGGTGCGGCTGGCCGGGCTGGAGACCATCAGGGCGCGGGCGTGGGCGAGCACGATCGGGTCGTTGTCGACGTAGACCACGCGGGTGCCGGGGCTGACCGCCTCGGCGATCTCGTGGGTGTTCGGCGAGGTCGGGATGCCGGTGCCGAGGTCGAGGAACTGGCGGATGCCGTGCTCCTGGGCGAGGTGGCGCACGGCCCGGCCCTGGAACGCCCGGTTGGCCTTGGCCATCGCCTTGACGCTCGGTACGGCCTGCTCGATGGCCTGCCCCATGGCGCGGTCCGGCGGGAAGTTGGTCTTCCCGCCCAGCCAGTAGTCGTACACGCGCGCGGAGTGCGGGGCGGTGGTGTCGACACCGAAGCGTTCCCACTGGCTGAGCTCGGTGGCGTCGTCGTCCTGCGGGCCCTGGCGGGGGGAGTCCTGACTTGTCGTCATGGCCACGTCCTCTGATGGCAGATCATCACACTGGGGAAGGCACAGCGTAGCGGTCCGGACGGGAGGTGGAGCGTCCGGTCGGGGAAGATCCGTGGAAGATCTCCGGAGGTGGAGTGGACGGCCGGTGGCCTTGAGCCGTCGGAGTGGTGATCGGGGCCGTCGGAGTTGCCCTCGGGGAACGGCGGTGACGGCCGGGGGAAGCATCCAGAATGCTGTCAGATCGTCAGATTACTTCGCGCAGATTGCTGCTGGTTGCGGCCGGAATGTCCCTCCTGGGAACGGCCGCCGGATGTCGGAGCCCCTGGGGTGGAGGGGAGGGTGGCGCGGCGGCGGGGGCGGCCGACGCCGCCGCTCCGGCGGGGCCGGAG
>NZ_JBHVET010001047.1:0-2224 GCF_042802135.1 Kitasatospora sp. NPDC057512 | reverse complement strand
GCGTCTCGTACCGCCCGGCGGGCAGGTCCACCCGCCGCTCCGCCCAGCCCAGCCGCCGCGCCAGGTCCGCCACCCCGTCACCCGCTGCCTGATCGCCTGCCTGGCCCGCGCCGCCGCGGCGGCCGTCACCGCCGACCCGGCCCGTAACACCCCCGCCCCCTGCCACCCGAGCCGCTGACCACTCGCGCCCGCACTCGATCCTCCCCGCCTCAAGTACGCTCCCCGGTCGTGGACTTCACCCCCGAATCGCTCGCCGAGCTCGCGCGGGCCGCAGACGCCGCCGCACTGCGGCAGGCACTGCCCGTCGCCCTGCCCTGGTGCACCGTCCTGCCCGACGGGGACCTCGACACCCTGATCGCCGAACTGTTCGACACGGTGCGCGGCGCGGCGGCCCCGGACGATCCCGCCCCGGTGGAGCTGCTGCTCACCCAGTGGCAGCACAGCGCCGAGGTGTACGCGGACCCGGCCCTGCTCGCCGTCCTCACCCGCGAGCTCGGGGGCGACCTCGGACCCGTCCCGCCGCCCGAGGCGGCCGAGTGAGCCCTAAGGGCGGGGGCCGAGCCGCGCCCCCTCCGATCGGCGACGAACTCGACCTCCGCTTCGCCGGCTCCGAAGCAGCCGATGGCTGGGAGCAACTGGCTCGCCACGCGGCGGGCAACCTGCGTCGTGCCTTCGAGGCGATCCGTGCCGCCCCGCGGGGCGTGGGCAACGCAGACCGTCAGCACCGGCTCAAGGGCCGCCTCGGAAGCTCCGCGTTCAAGGGGCAAGCCTTGGAATGCTGGCAATACGAGGTCACGGGCGGAGGGCGTATCCGGTACCTGATCGACGATGCCAACCGCACCGCCTGGATCACCTACGCGGGAGTCGGTCACCCCAAAGCCACGGACTGACCCTCGCCGGGCTCAACGGGCCTCCGCCAGCCCGCTGGACCGCCGAGGCGTCCCCCTGCAGGGAGTCGCGCGGTACGCGCTGGACGGGGAGAACGCGCGGAGGCTCCGGGACCTGTCGGAGGAGTCGGTGAAGTCCGTCGGCTGACCGCCGCTCAGACAGCTTTCGGCAGCTGACAGGGGACGATCGGTCGGTGACTCGAACCGTGGACCGTGACCGCTCGCTCGAAGAGCTTGAGCGCGATCGCCGGTCGGCCCCTTCGGGCGACGAGACCCGGCTCATGGCGACCGTGCGCGGGCTTCGGCACAAGCCGATCGGCGGCCTGACCGTCGAAGACCTGCGGCTGCTGATCAGGCAGGACGTGAGCCTGGCCCATCTCCTGCCGCTGGCGGTGGAGATCCTGCGGGCCGACCCGTTGGCGGAAGGCGACCTGTACGAGGGCGATCTGCTGGCCGCCGTGCTCACCAGGGGTGAGGAGGTCTGGAGAGAGCGCCCCGAACTGAGGTGGGAGGTCGGGTCGATCGTCTCGAAGCCGGCCGAGGTGTCACCGGCCCTGGAACGCGAGGGCGCGGGGTTCCTGGCCCGGTAGGGCCGGCTCCGCTGTGCGCCCGTCATGCCCGTGAGGGTATGGCGCGATAACGAGATTGGTCTTGGAAAAGGCCAGGTCGAAGGTCATAGCGTCGAGGGAGTTCGCGCACGAGTTCACAGCGAAGGGGGACCCACCATGGTCACCAACGGAAGCAGCAGCAACAGGCACCTGACGGTCAGGAGGTTCGTCGCCGCCTCGTTGGCCACGGCCACGATCGGATTCGCCGCGGTGGGCACCGCGGACGCGGACAGTCCGCGAAAGGGCCGCGTCGAGGTGCTCGAACTCAAGGTCCAGAACGACCAGTACGAGGTTCTGGACCTCGGCAAGGCCGGGCCGAGTCTGGGCGACCTGGACGTCTACTCCGGCACCACCGTCCAGGGCGGCCGCAGCGTCGGACGCGGGGGCGGATCGTGCCAGGTCGTCCAGCTCCACGGCGCGGAGGTGACGAAGCAGTGCCTCATCACCATGGAGGTCGCGGGTGGCTCCCTGACGATGCAGTCGCTCTGGACGACCGGAGCGAGCGCCCCGCTCGATATGGCCGTCACCGGCGGTACGGGCGCCTACGCCAGCGCGCACGGAATCGTCCGCTTCTGGGACATCGGCACGCCGGACGAGCGGGCGCGGGCCGAGATCCAGCGCTGACTGCCCCTGAGGGCCGGCCGGGAGCGGATCCGAGGTGCCGGCCCGTCACAGGGCGGGTGGTGTGAGGCGGGAAGGTGTGCGCGAGAAGTCGGCCAGGCCGACTTC
>NZ_JBHVET010001046.1:0-2227 GCF_042802135.1 Kitasatospora sp. NPDC057512 | reverse complement strand
CCGCGACGGCGCGCTCGGGGGCCGGTACGCACCCGTGGCGGGGTCAGCCCACCGCGGCGGCCGCCAGGTCGGCCGCGGTGTCGGCGCAGCCCCAACTGAGGGTGACGCCGGCGCCCCCGTGGCCGTAGTTGTGGACGGTCCGGCCGTCCGGCTCCGCTTCGAGGCGGGGGCCGCCGTGGCGGGCGGGCCGCAGGCCGACGACGTGGCCCAGGACGCGCGCCTCGCGCAGCGCGGGGATCCGGGCCGTGCAGCGGGCGAGGATGGCCTCGGCGGTGGCCGGGTCGGCGACGGTGTTCCAGTCGTCCGGCTCGAAGGTGCCGCCGAGGACGACGTCGGTGCTGCGGGGGTGGATGTACGTGTAGCCGGCCGGGTCGTCCTGGATCCGGGTCGAGGTGGGCAGGCCGGGGTTGCGGACCAGGACGAGCTGGCCCCGGATCGGGTGCACGGCCCGGTCGTCGCACAGCTGCCGGGCGCCCAGCCCGGTGGCGTTGACGACCACGGGCGCCCAGGCGCGGGCCTGGTCGAGGGTGTCGAGACGGCGGTGGACGATCGCTCCGCCGTTGTCGACGAACCGGCCGAGCAGCCAGGGCAGGTAGAGCGGCATCTCGACGGCGGGCGCGGTGAACGACCAGCCGTCCGCGCAGTCCGCTCCCCGTTCGGCGGCCGTCAGCCGGCGCAGGTCGGGGACGGCGTCGCCCCACCAGGGCAGGCCCGCCGACTGCCGCTCGTGCTCCAGCATCCGGGTGCTGCGCATCGAGACGCCGGGTACGCCCTCCTCGGCCTGGCGGGCGAACTCGGCGAACGCCGTCGCGGACCAGTCCGCCACCACGCCGCCGGTGCCCGTGGCGACCGGGAACCAGACGGCGGCCGCCACCGCCGAGGTCGTCGACAGCAGGCCGTCGGCCGTCACCACGACGACCCGAAGCCCCCTCTCCTGGAGGCGGATCGCCGTGGTGAGCCCGATGATCCCGCTCCCGACCACGACGACGTCCATCACGCCGTCCACCGCGCCGCCCGTCACACCGTCCATCGTGCCGCCCGTCACACCGTCCATCGTGCCGCCCATCGCGGACCCCTCCCTCGAAGGCCGCCCGCCGGGTGCCGGCGGCCCTCCCCAGGAAAGCGGCTCGCGCCGGACGCCGTCCAAGACCGGTTCTGTCCGGAAGCGATAAGCCGCCCTTATCATCGCCGGATGGATCTGCGGATGGATCTGCGGCGCATGCGCTACTTCTCGGTGCTGGCCGAGGAGTTGAACTTCACCCGGGCCGCCCGCCGGCTGCACGTGGCGCAGCCGGCGCTGAGCCAGCAGGTCAAGGCGCTGGAGCGGCAGCTGGGCGTGGAGCTGGTCGAGCGCACCAGCAAGGGCTGCGCGCTGACCCCGGTCGGGCGCGCGGTCGCCGAGGAGGCCCGGCGGGTGCTGCGGGAGGTGGCGGCGGCCGAGGAGCGGGTCGCGGCGGTGGTCCAGGGGCGGGAGGGGCGGCTGCGGGTGGCGTACACCCGCTCGGCCCGGGGCGGGGTCTGCGACGCCCTGGTGACGGAGTTCCGCAACCGCTACCCGCGCCTGGACGTCGCCCTGCAGACCGGCTGGACCTCGCACAACGTCGCCGAGCTGCTCGCCGGGCGGCTGGACGCGGCGTTCGTCCGGCCGCCGCTGGACGTCCCCGGGCTCGACTGCCGGATCGTCGCCGAGGAGGAGCTGCTGCTCGCCGTGCCGGCCGGCCATCCGCTCGCCCGCACCCGGGCCCGGATCGCCCGGCACCGGATCGCGGACGAGCCGGTGGTGCTGTGGCCGCGCCAGAACGGACCCGGGATGCACGCGCTGATCACCGGGCAGCTGTGGCCGGGCCGGTCGCCGCGGATCGTGCGGGAGGAGCCGGACGACGAGCAGCTCCTGCTGGCGGTGGCGGCGGGGTACGGCATCGCGCCCATCCCCGAGGGCCGCGCCCGGGTGTTCCGGATACCCGGCGTCTGCCTGCGCCGGCTGACGGCCCCGGTGCCGACCGTCACCCTGGGGCTGGCCCACGATCCGCGGACGGCTCCCCCGGCCGTCCAACTGCTGCTGGCGATGGCCCCGCCGCTCGCGGGGTCCGCGGGCGACTGACCGGACCGGTGAGCCGGCCCGGACGCGGAGAGACCGTTCCCGGACAACGGAGAGACCGTGCCCGGACACGGAGAGGCCGTTCCCGGACGCGGGGAGACCGTGCCCGCCCCCGTCATGCCCCGGGGG
>NZ_JBHVET010001045.1:0-2228 GCF_042802135.1 Kitasatospora sp. NPDC057512 | reverse complement strand
GCCCGGCAGTTCACCGGGCGGCCCAGCCGCGTTCGTTCCCCGCCGCGTTCGTTCCCCGCCGCGTTCGCTCCCCGCCGCGTTCGGGCGGCGCGGGTGTCAGGCGTGCGGCGTCCAGAAGGCGGTGAGCCGGCCGACGCCGTGCTCGACGCCCTTCCAGCCGCCCTGGAACTCCAGGACCGCGATGGCCGAGGTCGGGAAGCCGGAGCGGTTCATCCGCGCCAGTGCGTCCCCCTCGGCCTCGCCCGCCAGGGCGTCGGCCAGCGCGTGGACGCCGGGGTTGTGGCCGACCACGACCAGGTCCCGCACCTCGTCGGACACCTCGTTGAGGAGCGCGATCAGCTCCCCGAGGCTCGCCTCGTACACGCGCTCCTCGTAGACGGTCCTCGGCACCGCCGGGAGCTCGGCGGACGCCAGCTCCCAGGTCTCACGGGTCCGCAGGGCGGTGGAGACCAGCGCGAGGTCGGGGGTGATGCCGGCGCCGGCGATCCAGCGCCCGGCCGCCGGCGCGTCCTCGCGGCCCCGGCCGGCGAGCGGGCGCTCGTGGTCGTCCACGTCGGGGTGCGCGGCCTTGGAGTGGCGCAGCACGACGATCCGGCGCGTCGGTTCCTCGGACATGGACGTCTCCCTCGGTTCCCGGAACGGGTGGTTCACCCGGACCAAGATCGTACCGGCCGGTCAGTGGTGGTACATGCCGACCTCGTAGCCGCCGCCGGGCTGGCGGATCATCACATTGGCCCGGTTGAAGGCGTTGATCAGCGCGATCACGCAGACCAGCGCCGCGAGCTGCTCCTCGTCGTAGTGCTTGGCGGCGTTCGCCCACGCCTCGTCGCTCACCCCGCCGGCCGCGTCGGCGAGCCGGGTGCCCTGCTCGGCGAGTTCGAGCGCGGCGCGCTCGGCCTCGGTGAAGACGGTGGCCTCGCGCCAGGCGGCGACCAGGTTGAGGCGTACCGGGTCCTCGCCGGCGTGCACGGCCTCCTTGAAGTGCATGTCGATGCAGGCGCCGCAGCCGTTGATCTGGCTGGCGCGCAGCCGCACCAACTCCTGGACGGTGTACGGCAGGGCCGACTCGGCGATCGGCTTGTTGGCCGCGATGAGGTGCTTGAAGACCTTGCCCAGGACGGGGTTGGTGAAGGGGTTGAGGCGGGGTTCCATGGCGTGCTCCTCGGTCGCTGTTCCGTTGCTGCCCCTGAAGACAGGACGGCCCGCCGTTCTGTGACATCCCCCGGCCGCCCGGGCTCCGTGACCTGCGCCACACCACCCGCCGGTGGGCTCCGGCGGGCCTCGGATAGCCTGCTGGCCACGGTCGGGACAGGGGGGTCCACATGACGGCTTCGGCGGGTTCGGCAGGTGCGGCGGATGCGGCGGGTTCGGCAGGTGCGGCGGGTGCGGCCGGGTACCGTCCGCTGCTGTTCTCCATCGCCTACGGGATGACGGGTTCGGTCGGCGACGCCGAGGACCTCGTCCAGGACGCCTTCCTCGGCCTCACCCGCGCCGACCGGGCCGGCACCGTGGTCACCGACCCCAGGGCGTACCTGACCACGGCCGTCACCCGCCTGGGCATCAACCACCTCACCTCCGCCCGGGTGCGCCGCGAGACCTACGTCGGCCAGTGGCTGCCCGAGCCGGTCGTCACCACCGCCGAGCGCCCCGGCCCGGCCGAGCACGCGGAGCTGGCGGACACCCTGTCGATGGCGTTCCTGGTGCTGATGGAGGCCCTCTCGCCGGTCGAGCGCGCGGTGTTCACGCTGCGCGAGGCCTTCGGGTACGGCTACCCGGAGGTCGCGCGGATGGTGGGGAAGAGCGAGGCGAACTGCCGTCAGATCCTCGCCCGCGCCAGGAAGCGCCTGGCGCCCGCCGCGCGCGAGGAGCAGGCCGTCACCCCGGCCCCGGCCCGCCGCGCGGAGGGCGAGGAGCTGGCCCGCCGCTTCTTCGAGGCCGCCGAGGGCGGCGACCTGGACGCCCTGCTCGGCCTGCTCGCCCCCGACGTGGCGCTCCAGGGCGACGGCGGCGGCAAGGCCCGCGCGCTGGCCCGCTCCCTCACCGGCCCGCGCCGCGTCGCCCAGCTGCTCGTCGGCGGCCTGCGCCGGGTCCGGCGCCTGGGCGCGCGCCTCGTCCCGGCCCGGGTCAACGGCCGCCCGGGCGCGGTGGTGTACGACGCCGGGCAGCGCGTGGCCGGCGTCATCGAGCTGGACATCGACGCCGACGGCTCGGTGCGGGCCGTCCACGCC
>NZ_JBHVET010001044.1:0-2236 GCF_042802135.1 Kitasatospora sp. NPDC057512 | reverse complement strand
GCGGAGGACGGCCTTCGGTGTCAACATGGGGTGGTGGAGATGCCGGGAATCGAACCCGGGTCCAGTGGAGTTAATTCAGGGCTTCTCCGAGCGCAGTCCGCTGTGATTTTCTCGGCCCTGGCGGTCACACGGACAAGCCGCCAACAGGCCCAGCTGCTGTTTGATTTCCCATCCGCCCTCGCAGCCCGGGCGGACGGTTGAGTTCCCTAGATTATGCCAGGGTCCGGGTCGGGAACCCCCCGGTCTGACACCCAAGCGCTATCGGTGCTTATTAGGCAGCGAGAGCGAACTGCTGGGAATCGCGCTTAGAGTTGGCGATTATTTTTTTGCGACACGTGGTTAACGAGATCATTGCCGCGTTCCTCGGCTCGCTTCCCCTGTTTCAACATCCCCTGTCGAAACCGATCATCCCCATGTTTTGTTGAGAAACAGCTCGGACGGTCATCGTCCGTGTTGCTTGCGCCATAGTACGCGAGGCGACGGGCGAGGGTCCAGCGGATTAACCCTGGCGTCGGCGGGCCGCCGCCACCGCGCGGGCCGTCTCGCGGGTGTCCTGCTTCTCGCGCAGCGTCTGGCGCTTGTCGTAGAGCTTCTTGCCGACCGCGAGCGCCAGTTCGAGCTTCACCCGGCCGTCCTTGAAGTACAGCGAGAGCGGGACCAGGGTGTGGCCCGCGTCGCGGACCTTGCTCTCGATCTTCTGGATCTCCATCCTGTGCAGCAGCAGCTTGCGCTTGCGCCGGGCCGCGTGGTTGGTCCACGTCCCCTGGGTGTACTCGGGGATGAAGACGTTGTCGATCCACGCCTCGTGGTTCTGGATGTAGGCGTAGCCGTCGACCAGGTTGGCCCGCCCCTCGCGCAGCGACTTGACCTCGGTTCCGGTGAGGACGAGGCCGCACTCGTAGGTGTCGAGGATCGTGTACTCGTGTCGCGCCTTCTTGTTCTGCGCGATCAGCTTCTGTCCGGTTTCCTTTGCCATAACGCGGCCATTCTCGCACTTCGAGGCCGGATCGGGCAGCTGCTTTAGGCGCGGGTGCCCAGCCCCGCGAGGACCCGCAGGGCGAGCTCGTCGGCCTCCTCGCCCGAGCCGGCCGGGACGTCGGGGTTGAGGCCGGTGCCGTCCGGGGAGCGGCCCGCCGGGGTGTAGTAGCGGCCGACGGTCAGCTCCAGCACGGCGCCGTCGGCGAGCCGGCTGGGCTGCTGGACGGTGCCCTTGCCGAAGGTCCGCGAGCCCACCACCACGGCGCGGCTGCGGTCCTGGAGGGCGCCGGCCAGCAGTTCGGCGGCGCTCATCGTGCCGCCGTCCACCAGCAGCACCAGCGGGGTGCGCTGGTCGCCGCCGGGCGGGGCGGTCAACTCCCTGGTCTCGCCGCGCTCCTGGTACGAGCCGACGGTTCCGCCGTCCAGGAAGATCCCGGCGGTGCCGGCCGCCTCGTCGACCAACCCGCCGGAGTTGCCGCGCAGATCGAGCACCACGCCGGCGTGCGGGGCGCGCAGCGCGGCGCGCACCTGGTCGGCCACGCCGCTGGTGAAGCCGCGCACGGTCACCCGGAGCACGCCCTTGCCCAGCTGCTCCGCGGTGACCTGCCGGCTGTCCAGGAGCACGCGCCGCAGGCGCAGTTCGCGCTCCTCCCCCTCGCCGCGCCGGACCGCCAGGGTGACCTCGGAGCCGGCCCGGCGCTCCTCGCCCCGGCCGCGCAGCCGCGCGACCACCTCGGTGACCGGCAGGTGGTCCGCCTGGTCCTGGCCGATCCGTACGAGCCGGTCCCCGGGGGCGATCCCGGCCACGGCGGCCGGGCCGCCGGGCGCGACCTGGGAGACCTCGGTGACGCCGTCCTGGCCGCGGCCCACCGAGAGGCCGACGCCCGGGTACCGGCCGTCCAGGCCCTGGCTGAACTCCGCGTACTCCTGGGCGCTGTAGTACGCGCCCCAGCGGTCGCCGCCGGCCGCCAGCAGGTGCTCGGCCTGCTGCTCGGACAGGGCGGCGCCGGCCGGGTCCGCCGGGAGCCCGCCGGTGGCCCGGGCGGTGTCGGCGGACGGGCTGTGCGGCGGCCCGCCCGGGTCGCCCCAGGCGCCGGTGGCCGCGCCGGCCAGCAGCACGGCGCCGAACACCAGGCTGAGCGCGGCCACCTGGCGGGCCCTGCGCGGAGTTTGCAGCATGGACCGGAGTGTAGACACCGCTCCGCGCGGGACGAACCGGAACGACGGGCCCCGGAAAGCCGACGGCCCCGGACGGCGC
>NZ_JBHVET010001043.1:0-2236 GCF_042802135.1 Kitasatospora sp. NPDC057512 | reverse complement strand
CCCCGGGACGGCGATCCGTCCCGGGGCCCCTCCGTGCGCTTCGGGCTCAGCCCCGCAGGGCCACCGCGAAGTACTCCAGCTCGGCGGCCAGCTCGGCCGGCACCTTGGCGTGCAGCAGGGTGCCCTCGCCGGTGTGCTCGGTGGAGAGCAGCTCGCCCTCGGCGTGCACCCGGGAGACCAGCGCGCCCTGGGTGTAGGGCACCAGGGCCCGCACCTCGACCGCCGGACGCGGCAGCTCGTCGTCGATCAGCCGCAGCAGCTCCTCGATGCCGGCGCCGCTGCGGGCCGACACCACGATGGCGTGCGGCTCGCGGCGCAGCAGGCGCTGGAGCACGTGCGGATCGGCGGCGTCCGCCTTGTTGATCACCACGATCTCCGGCACGTTCTGCGCGTCGACCGAGACGATGACCTCGCGGACGGCGGCCAGCTGCGTCTCCGGCTCGGGGTGCGAGCCGTCCACCACGTGCAGGATGAGGTCCGCGTCGGCGACCTCCTCCATGGTCGAGCGGAAGGCCTCGACCAGGTGGTGCGGCAGGTGCCGGACGAAGCCGACGGTGTCGGCCAGGGTGTAGAGCCGCCCGGTCGGGGTCTCGGCCCGGCGCACCGTCGGGTCCAGGGTGGCGAACAGCGCGTTCTCCACCAGGACGCCGGCGCCGGTGAGCCGGTTGAGCAGGGAGGACTTGCCGGCGTTGGTGTACCCGGCGATGGCCACGGACGGCACCTGGTGGCGCCTGCGCTCCTGGCGCTTGGTGTCGCGGCCCTTCTTCATGTCGGCGATCTCCTTGCGGAGCTTCGCCATCTTCTCGCGGATCCGGCGCCGGTCGGTCTCGATCTTGGTCTCACCGGGACCGCGGGTGGCCATGCCGCCGCCCGAGGAGCCGGAGCCGCCGCCACCCATCTGCCGGGACAGCGACTGACCCCAGCCGCGCAGCCGCGGCAGCATGTACTGCATCTGCGCGAGCGAGACCTGCGCCTTGCCCTCCCGGGACTTGGCGTGCTGGGCGAAGATGTCCAGGATCAGGGCCGTCCGGTCGACGACCTTGACCTTGACCACGTCCTCCAGGTGGATCAGCTGGCCCGGGGTGAGCTCACCGTCGCAGACCACGGTGTCGGCGCCGGTGGCGGCGACGATGTCGCGCAGCTCCTTCGCCTTGCCGGAGCCGATGTAGGTGGCCGCGTCGGGCTTGTCACGGCGCTGGATGACGCCGTCCAGCACCTGGGAGCCGGCCGTCTCGGCGAGCGCGGCGAGCTCGGCCATCGAGTTCTCCGCCTCCTCCAGCGTGCCGTCCGTCCAGACGCCGACGAGCACCACGCGCTCCAGGCGGAGCTGGCGGTACTCGACCTCGGTGACGTCTTCGAGTTCGGTGGAGAGGCCGGCGACACGGCGCAGGGCGGCTCGCTCGCTGCGGTCGTACTGGTCGCCGTCGTAGTGGTGGCCGCGGTCCTCGTCGATGGCCGCGAGGTCCTCGTCCATGAGGGCTTCCGCCCGCAGACCGTCGAGGCGGCGCGGAGCGTCGGCGTGGTCGCGGGTGTCGAACGTGGAGGTCATTCTGTCCTTTGGCTGGCTGGTACGGGTGGCCTTCGGGGACCGCGGTGGCGGTCCCGTACGGAGTCTGCCCAGCTGCCGCCCCGGCTACCGTCCGGGCGGGGTGAGCTACCCCTCAGGTCCCCGGGTGCCCCCGGGCTCCTGTGCCCGGAGAACGCCGTGGACCGGCCGTGAATTCCCCATGATGGTCGCACGCCCGGCGCGGGCCGGTCATCCCCATTTTCCCCGGGACGGCCGCCCCTACGAGCCCTCCGGGGCGTGCGGCCGGCTCACGTCGTACACCCCTGAGACCTTGAGCATCGCCCGCATCAGCCCGGGCAGCGCGGCCGGCTCGGGCAGTTCGACGGTGTAGGTGTGCCGGACCCGGGACTCCTGCGGCGGCTCGACCTCGGCCGAGACGATGCCGACGCCCGCGCCGGAGATCGCCGCGGTGAGGTCGGCGAGCAGCCGGGGCCGGTTCAGCGCCTCGGCCCGCAGGGTGGCCCGGTGCCCGGCCGCCGGCGCGCCCTCCGACTGCCAGCGGACCTCCAGCTCGGCCCGCCCGTCCGCGCGCATCCGCTCCCCCGCCGGGCAGCCGGTGCGGTGCACGGCGACCGCGCCGCCGCGGATCGGGTAGCCGGCCACCTCGTCCGGCGGCACCGGGGTGCAGCAGCGGGCCAGCCGGACCGACGCCCCGGGCCGGCCGGCCAC
>NZ_JBHVET010001042.1:0-2255 GCF_042802135.1 Kitasatospora sp. NPDC057512 | reverse complement strand
CGCCCCGGCCCACGACTTCGCGGCGGACCTGCTCACCCCCGAGGCCCGCCGGGACCCGTACCCGTTCTACGCCCGCATGCGGCGCGAGAGCCCCGTCCACCGCAGCGACCAGGGCATCTGGTACCTCACCCGGTACGCCGACATCGAGGCGGCCCTGGGCGACCTGCGGCTGTCCAACGACCGCGACCGGATGACCCGCGCCTACGGCGCGCTCGGCGGCGACATGAAGGCCTTCAGCCGCCTCTCCGACCGGCTCGGCCGGGTGATGACCAACACCGACCCGCCCGACCACGGCCGGCTGCGCAAGCTGGCCAACCGGGCCTTCACCGCCCGGCGCGTCGAAGCGTTGCGCGACGGCGTCCAGCGGATCGTCGACCGGCTCCTCGACGAGGCGGTCGCGGCCGGGCCGCCCACGGACCTGATCGAGGCGGTCGCCTCCCCGCTGCCGATGTCCGTCGTCTGCGAGCTCTTCGGCATTCCGGAGGAGGACCGCCCGCGGGTCAAGAGCTGGTTCCGCCGCTTCGGCCGGCTCACCGAGGACATCGACAAGTCCGAGGCGGCGATCGAGCAGTACGAGCAGTACCTGTCCGGGCTCATCCGGCAGCGCCGGCGCGAACCGGGCGAGGACCTGATCAGCGCCCTGGTCGCCACCCAGGCGCAGGACGAGCGGCTCACCGACTCCGAACTGCTGTCCACCTGCTTCGTCCTGATCACCGCCGGCGACGAGACCACGACCCAGCTGATCGGCAACGGCGTCCTCGCCCTGCTGCGCCACCCCGACCAACTCGCCCGGCTGCGCGCGGACCCGGGGCTGATCCGCGGCGCCGTCGAGGAACTCGCCCGCTACGACACGGTGACCCAGGCGATCGTCCGGGTCGTCGCGGAGGATCTGGAGATCGGCGGACGGACGCTGCGGGAGGGGGAGCTGGCGTACCTGTTCCTCGGCGCGGCCAACCGCGACCCGGACCGCTTCGAGGACCCCGACCGGCTCGACCTGACCCGCCCCGGCAACCGGCACCTGAGCTTCGGCCACGGGCCGCACTTCTGCCTCGGCGGCCCACTGGCCAAGCTCCAGGCCGAGGTGGCGATCGGCACGCTGGTGCGCCGGCTGCCCGAGCTGCGGCTGGCCGACGAGGCGGCGCTGGAGTGGCGGCCCAACCCGCTGCAACGGCGGCTGAGCGCCCTCCCGCTCGCCTACTGACCAGGAACGACGACTGCCGACCATGAACGACGACGAAGGAGAACCGACGATGGCCCGAGAGTTCGAGGTCCGCCGGGAGCAGGACCTGCCCGCCACGCCCGAAAAGGTCTGGGACGCGGTCGCCACCGGCGCCGGCAACCTCGGCTGGCTGTACCCGATGGAGGTCGAGCCGCGCGTCGGCGGAAAGGCCAGCCGGGGCGACTCCACCGTCGTGGCGTGGGAGCCGCCGCGGCGGTTCGCCGTCCGGGCGACCCAGGACGGCGGGTTCTCCAACACGCTCAGCTACCACATCGAGCCCGCCGACGGCGGAACGAGCCACCTGCGGATGGGCATCCACTGGGTGCACACGGGCGTCGTCGACGAGGCCTGGATGTGGGACGCCAAGTCGGACGCGGCCGAGAAGCACGTCGACTTCTACCAGCACGGCCTCGCCGAGTACCTGCGGCACTTCGCCGGCCGCCCCGCCGTCTACGTCAGGGCCCAGCGCCCCGAACCCACCGCCGACCCGGCCGACTTCGCCGCCCTGCGCCGCCGCCTCGGCCTCGCCGCGGACGCGGCCGTCGGCGACCGCCTGCGGCTCGACGTCCCCGGTACGGACGGAGGCCCGGAGGAGGTGGTCGTGGACTGGCTCAGCCCCGACTTCGTCGGCCTGCGCGGCCCGGACGCGCTCTACCGGTTCTTCAACGGCAGCACCTGGAACGTGCCGATCTGGCTCGGCCACCACCTGTTCGCCGAGGACGCCGACGAGCAGCGGGCCACTGCGGCGTGGACCGCCTGGCTCAACGACACCCAAGCCTAGGACCTTCGATGGAAACCTCCACCAGGACCCTGCTCTTCGCCGCCGAACTCGTCGAGGAGAACGGTACCTACACGCTCCTCGTCGAGGACGTGCGAAGCGGCAGCGTCGAGACCACCCCGGTCCCCAAGGCCATGGTCGACAAGCTCCCGACCTTCCTCTCGGCGCTCGCCGCCAAGCTCAACCCACCGGCGCCGCGCCGCCGTTGGTAGCCCCTCCCGCACCGTGAGGCCGGTGCCGCCCGGAAGCCACCGCTCC
>NZ_JBHVET010001041.1:0-2264 GCF_042802135.1 Kitasatospora sp. NPDC057512 | reverse complement strand
CGCCCGCTCAGCCCCAGAGGGCCGAGGCCAGCTCCGCGCCCGCGTACACCGCGGCCAGGCCGGCCGCCACGCTGCCGGCCGCGTTGGCCAGCGCGTACCGTCCGGCGCCGGTCTCGGCCAGCCGCAGGGTCTCGTACGAGAAGGTCGAGTAGGTGGTCAGCGCCCCGCAGAGCCCCGTCCCCAGCAGCAGCTGGACCTGCGAGGAGGCCGCGCCCGCCGCCACCGCGCCGGTCACCAGCCCGAGGACCAGGCAGCCGACCACGTTCACCGTGAACGTCCCCCACGGGAACACCGAGTCGTGCCGGGACTGCACCGCCCGGTCGGTCAGGTACCGCAGCGGCGCGCCGACCACCGCGCCCGCCACCACCAGCAGCCAGTTCACTCCGCCGTCTCCCCCCGGCCCGGAGCCCGGCCCGGCTCCCGGCCCGGCTCCGCCGCCGGCCCCCGCCCCGCGTAGGTCACGACCTCGCAGCGGTCCAGCAGCACCAGCCCCTCCGCCACCATCCCGTCCAGCTGCGGCAGGAACGCCCGCACCCGCTCCTCCTCGTCCACGATCACCACCGCCACCGGCAGGTCCTCGCTCAGCGACAGCAGCCGCGTGGTGTGCACCAGCGACGAGGCCCCGAACCCCTCGATCCCCCGGAAGACGCTCGCCCCGGCCAGCCCGGCCGCCCGGGCCCGGTGCACGATCTCGCTGTACAGCGGGCGGTGCTGCCAGCGGTCGTTCTCCCCGACCAGCACGGTCAGCCGGAGCGCCGGCCCGCTCAGCCGGCTCACCGCGCGCCCCCGCCCGGGCCGGTCGCGCCCCGTTCGGTCGCGCCCCGTTCGGCCCCGGGGCGGACGGCCCCGCGGCGGACCGCCCGGTGGACCAGACGCCGGGTCAGTCCGGCCGCCGCCCACACCGCGAACAGCGCGCCCGCCAGCGTCAGCCCGAGGTACGCCACGGCGGGCCCGGGCCGGCCGCCCTCCAGCAGGCGGCGGACGTCCACCGCGTACGTCGAGAAGGTGGTGAACCCGCCCAGCACCCCGGTGCCGAAGAACGGCCGCACCAGCGGATGCGCCTGGCGCCCCTCCGTGATCACCACCAGGAACACCCCGATCACCGCGCAGCCGACCACGTTGACCAGCAGCGTCGTCCACGGGAAGGCCGACGGCCCGGTCTGCCAGCCGAGCCCGGCCGCGTACCGGGCGACCGCCCCGATCGCCCCGCCCAGCGCGACCACCGCCACCGCCCGCCCCTGCCCGCGCAGCACCGGCGGCCGGTCGCGGCCGAGCCGGCCGCGGGGGGCCCGCGCCGCGCCCGACGGCAGCGCCCGGGCCGGGCCGTCCGCCGCGGCGCCCCCGGGCGCGGTGCCGTCCGCGGCGTCGTCCACGGCGCCCTCCGAAGTCGTCACAGCCCCATCAAACACCGGCCTCCGCCACCTGGCACACCGTCATCCGGCACCGGACAATGATCCGGTGGAGATGACCCGGGAAGAGTTCGAAACGCTGGTCGGCGACGCCCTCGACCAGATCCCCCCGCAGCTCGCGGCCATGATGGACAACGTCGCGATCTTCGTCGAGGACGAGCCCGACCCGAGCGACCCCGAGCTCCTCGGCCTCTACGAGGGAACCCCGCTCACCGAGCGCGGCGAGTGGTACGCGGGCGTCCTGCCCGACCGCATCCTGATCTACCGCGGCCCCACCCTGCGCCACTGCGAGACCCACGAGCAGGTGGTCGAGGAGGTCCGCACCACCGTCATCCACGAGGTCGCCCACCACTTCGGCTTCGACGACCACGAACTGGACGAGCTGGGCTGGTCCTGACGCCCGCCCACGAGCCCCGCCCCCCACCCGGCCGAAACCCGTTTTGGCGATCCGCCCCGCATCCCATATGCTTCTCGACGTCCCCGAACGCTGGGAACAGCGGGACAGGCCACAAGCCCTCATCGTCTAGTGGCCCAGGACGCCGCCCTTTCAAGGCGGTAGCACGGGTTCGAATCCCGTTGGGGGCACGCAGTACCGTAGTAAAGTGCAGTGCGCAAGACCGCAAGACCCTGAGTGGTTCGCCACTTCTAGGTCCCGTGGAGCAGTTGGTTAGCTCGCCACCCTGTCAAGGTGGAGGTCGCGGGTTCAAGTCCCGTCGGGATCGCTCGTCTCGCAGGAGACGGTGCAGTACGGCCAGGTAGCTCAGTTGGTACGAGCGTCCGCCTGAAAAGCGGAAGGTCGCCGGTTCGACCCCGGCCCTGGCCACAACCCGGAAGCCCCCGTAGCGAATTCGCTAC
>NZ_JBHVET010001040.1:0-2270 GCF_042802135.1 Kitasatospora sp. NPDC057512 | reverse complement strand
GATCGAACCGGACGGCCCGGAGTACGCCCCGATCGGCCGCCCGACCCCGGGCAGCCGGATCGTGCTGCTCGACGCCTCCGGACGCCGGGTGCCGCCCGGGGCGGTCGGCGAGATCCACGCCCTCGGCGTCCAGGTCGGCATCGGTTACGTCGGCCGCGAGGAGGAGAGCGCCGCCGTCTTCACCGACACCCCCGACGGCCGGAGCTACCGCACCGGCGACCTCGGCCGCTGGCGCCCGGACGGCCGGCTGGAGTACCTCGGCCGGGCCGACCGCCAGGTCAAGGTGCGCGGCTACCGGGTCGAGCCGGGCGAGATCGAGACCGTGCTGCTGGGCCTGCCCGGCGTGCACGCCGCCGCCGTGACGGCGCGCCGCACCCCGGCGGGCACCGTGCTCGCCGGGTACGTCGGATGCGCGGCCGCCGACCTGCCCGGGATCGCCGACCGCCTGGCCGACCTGCTGCCCGACTACATGGTCCCGAGCCTCTGGGCCACCGTCGACACCCTGCCGTTCACCCCGCACGGCAAGCTGGACACCGCCGCCCTGCCGGAGCCGCGCCTGCTCGGCGCGGACGAGCCGCAGGCCGCCCCGGCCACCGGGCTGGAGCGCACCCTGCAACAGCTCTGGGAGGAGGAACTCGGCCGCCCCGCCGGGGTGGAGACCTCCTTCTTCGACCTCGGCGGGCACTCCCTGGCCGCCACCCGGCTGCTGAACCGGGTCCGCGAGGAGACCGGCGTGCGGATCGGCGTCCTGGACTTCTTCCGCCGCCCGACCATCCGCGCGATGGCCGCCCACCGGCCGGCCGCCGAGCAGGCCCCGGCCCCGGCGTTCGAGGAGGGCACCCTGTGAGCACGGCGGAGGAGACGGAAGAAGGGTGGGCGCGGCTCCTCAAGCTGCTCGACGAGCGCGAGATCGTGCTGCGCACCACCGGCGAGAAGCTCGGCTACCTGGCCCCCGCGGGGGCGATGGACGAGGAGGTCACCGGCCTCGTCCGGGCCCACCGCGACCGGCTGCTGACCACCCTGACCGGCGGCGGGGCGGCGCTGTCCGCCGCCCCCGCCGGGGTGACCCAGTGGCGGCTGCGCAAGGCCCACGGCGCGGCGGCCGACCCGGCGGTGTGGAACATCACCCACCGGATCACCCTGCGCGGGCCGCTGGAGCCCGAGCGGCTGGCCGCCGCGCTCACGGCGGTGACCGAGCGGCACGAGAGCCTGCGGACCCGCTTCCTGGACAGCGAGCTCGGGGGGCTCCAGCAGGTACTCCCGAACACCCCGCTGGACGTCCCCGTCGACGACCTGCGCGGGCTCGCGCCCACCGAACGGGACGCGGCCCTCGCCGCGGCCCTGGAGGCCGAGGTCGCCCGTCCGTTCGACCTGACCGCGCCTCCGCTGCTGCGCGCCCGGCTGCTGCGCCCGGCGGCGGAGGAGTGGGTGCTGCTGCTGACCATCCACCACATCGCGGTGGACGGCTGGTCGCTGGCCACCGTGCTGGCCGACCTGAGCGCGCTCTACCGTACGGGCGGGCCGCTGCCCGGGGAGGCCGGCCGGATGACCGACCACGCCTGCTGGGAGCGGACGGTGGTCAACCGGGCCTCGATGGCGGCGGCCGCCGACCACTGGGCCGAGGTGCTCGGCGGCGCCTCGCTCGCGGTGGACCTGCCCACCGACCGGCCGCGTCCCGAGCAGCGCTCCGGGCACGGCGAGACGGCCGGGTTCCGGGTTCCGGCGGCGGTGGCCGAGGCGGTCGGGCGCTACGCCGCCGCCCGTTCCACCACCGCCTCGGCCGTCGTCGTGGCCGCGTTCGCCCGGCTGATCGGCTCGCTCAGCGGCGCGCCGCAGGCGCTGATCCTGCTCTCCAACGCCAACCGCAGGCGGCCGGCCGACGAGCGGGTGGTCGGCCTGCTCACCAGCAGCATGCCGATCCTGGTGCCCACCCGGAGCGAGAGCGGGTTCGGGGACCTGGTGGACCACGCCGCCGAGGCGATCGCCTCCGCCCTCGACCACTCCCTGATGCCGTTCGGCCTGCTGGTCGAACCGCTGCGGGAGCGCGGCGTCCCCATGCCCGTCGGGTACCCGCAGGTCGTGCTCGCCGTCCAGAGCACCCCGCCGATCGGCCTCGACCTCCCCGGCCTGACCGCCGAGATCGAGGACATCCCCGGCCACTCCGCCCGCGCCGACTGCGCGTTCTCGCTCACCCCGGACGCCGACGGCTACGCGGGGCAGGTCGAGTACGACGCCGACCTGTTCGACCCGGGCACCGTCCGGAGCTGGCT
>NZ_JBHVET010001039.1:0-2270 GCF_042802135.1 Kitasatospora sp. NPDC057512 | reverse complement strand
GGCCCGCCGCGGTTCGCGTGCGGCGGGCCCGGTCCGTCGGTGGGGCGCCCGGAGGGTGGCGGGGGTGCTCTTCCTCCCGGGGTGCTCCTTCCTGGGCGCGCTTACTCGACGACCAGCTCGACCGGGATGTTGCCCCGGGTGGCACGGGAGTACGGGCACACCTCGTGCGCCTGCTTGACCAGCAGCTCGCCGGTCTCGCCCGCGAGGGACTCGGGCAGCTCGACGCGCAGCACGACGGCGAGGGCGAAGCCGGCCTCGTCCTTGCCGATGGAGACCTCGGCGGTCACCGAGACCTCGCTGGTGTCCACCCGGGCCTGCCGGCCGACCAGGCCGAGGGCGCTGGCGAAGCAGGCGGCGTAGCCGGCGGCGAAGAGCTGCTCCGGGTTGGTGCCCTGGCCACTGCCACCGAGCGCGGGCGGCATGGCCAGCGCGAGGTCCAGCTGTCCGTCGGAGCTGACGGCGCGGCCCTCCCGGCCGTTGGCGGTGGCGGCTGCGGTGTAGAGCGCGTCCATGGTGGCTTCCCCTTCGGGTGCTGGGTGTTCCTGCGGGTCGGTTGTCCGGGCGGTTGCCGGCCCGGTGTGCTGCGCGGCGGCCGTTCAGCCGCTCGGCTGTTGCTGTGCTGCTGTGCTGCTGTGCTGCTGTGCTGCTGTGCTGCTGTGCTGCTGTGCTGCTGTGCTGCTGTGCTGTGACAAGTAGAGCACGCAATTCAATTGCGCACAACTAAATGGCGCGATGGTGATCGGTACCATGGGCTCATGACGACTCACCCCGACATGGCGGACGAGGAGCTGCTCCGCCTCGACCAGCAGATCTGCTTCTCGCTCAACGCGGCCTCTCGCGCCTTCGGTGGCGTGTACCGGGTGCTGCTGCGGGACCTCGGGCTGACCTATCCGCAGTACCTGGTCATGCTGGTGCTGTGGGAGGAGGGCGAGCTGCCTGTCAAGCGAATCGGCGAGCGGCTGCGGCTGGATTCCGGGACGCTCTCCCCGCTACTGAAGCGACTGGAGGCGGCCGGGCTGGTGCGCCGCGAGCGGAGCCCGGAGGACGAGCGGTCGGTCACCGTCCGCCTGACCCCCGAAGGGTCGGTACTGCGCGAGCGGGCCGGGCAGGTTCCACGTCGGCTGCTCGCGGCGACCGGGTTGCCGGTCGAGGACCTGGTCGCGCTGCGTGGGCTGCTGGACCGGGTGACCGCCACGCTGGATGCGGCGGAGGTGGAGCCGGCGCCGTAGGGGGCACGGCCCCCGAGGTGGGGGAGATGCTCTGCGGGGTGGGCTCGGCAAGGCTGCGGGGGTGGCGCGGTGGTGCCGTGGGGCTTGTCAAGCGGCGCCCTCGCGCACTGTGATCTGGGTCACGTTGCGACTCCTCCGGCTGGGTTCGCGAGGGCGAAGCGGCAGGTCAGCCGTGCTGTTCAAAAGTGAACGGAAACGTTCGGCAATTGTCTGCCCGATCCGGTCAACATCCCGGAGCTCCCGGACGGTTACACCACGAGCCCCAAGGGGCCGTCGGCGTGCCACCAGGCGGGCCGGCCAGCCGACCACGAAAGGGGGGTCGCGTGAGCACTCCCGGGCCGGGCGAGGAGCGGGGTCTGCGAGCCGACCCGCTCGGCGACCTGCCGAACGACTTCGAGGCCTTCTTCACCCGAGAGAACTCCGGCTACCTCCGCTACGCCCAGCAGCGCCTGCGGCACCGTGAGGACGCCCAGGACGCCGTCCAGAACGCGGGCACCACGCTCTACAAGAACTGGCGCCGGGCCCTGGCCAGCCCTGATCCGCAGGCCTTCGCCTTCAAGATCGTCAAGGATGCGGTGGTGGACGTCATGCGCGAGCGCCGTCGCACCGAACGCAAGCGACTGCGGGTGATCGCCCAGCGCCGCCCCGACACCAGCCAGGACGAGCTGAACGAACTCGCCGAGCTGGACGCCCTGGACTGGGCGATGGAGGAACTCGCGCGGGCCGCACCGGTCCAGGCCGACGTGGTCCGGCTGCGCCAGGCGGGGTTGTCGTACCACGACATCGGACGGTCCCTCGGCATCGCGCACACCACCGCCCGCACCTACTACAGCCTCGGGCGACGCCACCTGGAGTACCTCCTGGAGCACCAGGACGACGGCGGGGCGCAGACATGAGGGTCGTGGACCTGCTGCGCGCGCACGCCGTCGAGCTGGAGCGGGAGTTCGACGACCACGATCCGGTGGACTTCACCCGCCGACTGGCCGAGCGGCTCGCCGTCGCCCGGCGGCCCGCCCCGGCGGTGCGCGAACGCCCCGCCCG
>NZ_JBHVET010001038.1:0-2271 GCF_042802135.1 Kitasatospora sp. NPDC057512 | reverse complement strand
GGTGCAGCAGTTGTCGAGGATGCCGGTGAGCGCGCTCTTCTCGGCGCTGTCCACGCTCAGGCCGTAGTACTGCTTCACCTGGACCCAGGCACGGGCGTAGGTGCAGCGGTAGGAGGCCTGGGGGAGCCACTCGGCCGGGTCGCGGTCGCCCTTGGAGCGGTTGCTGCTCGCGGAGACCAGCAGCAGCTGGGGGCGGGTGACGTCGTTGGCGAAGGCCTGGCGCTGGGGGGTGGTCCAGGCCCAGGCGCCGGAGGCCCAGGCCTCGGAGAGCGGCACCAGGTGGTCGACGTCGAAGGAGGAGGCGTTGGTGGTGGTCGCGCCGTCGTACGGCGAGGACCAGTTGCCGCTGGTGGCCTTGCAGGAGGTGTCGGTGGCGACGTTGCTCCCGTCCCGCTTGACGACCCACTCGCGGGTGTCGCAGGTGCCGCTGATGGTGATCCAGGTCGGGAACAGCGTGCGGTCGTAGGTGTCGCCGTGGGTCTCCGCGGCGGCGGGCATCGCGGCGAGGTAGCCGCGGGCGGTGGCCGCGGAGATCGGGGTCGGCAGGGCGGCCTGGGCGGGGGTGCCGGCGGTGACCACGGTCGCGGCGGCGAGGGCGGCGGCAACCGGTATGCAGGACAGGAACCGGCGCGCGGGTGCGGTGGGGGCCATGGCGGACGCTCCATCATCAGATCGGATGAACTGCTGAATTGCGTGCGCCAGTGTGGCGATTCGATGACCTACGCGGGTAGACCCGGGAAGTGAAATCCTCGTGCACATCGGACGTGCACCGGACAAGTCCGGCGCGCGTCACGGAGGTTCACGAGGATTTCACGGGGATGTGTCCGGTTTTCCGGCTGCCGCCGGGAGTTCAGTCGCGGCGCCGGCCCGCCATCCAGACGTAGACCAGGATGCCCGCGAACAGGAACAGGACGCCCTGGTAGACGGCGGCGTAGCCGGCCCCGGCGAGCAGCCAGAGCGAGAAGGCGAAGGCGCCCAGACCGAGGACGGCGTCGCGCACCAGCCACCCGGGGTCGACCTTCTCGCCGGCCCCGCGCACCAGCCAGTACAGCTGGGCGGCGGTGGAGAGCAGGTACGGCACGGTCGCCGTGAAGGTGGTGACCAGCACCAGCATGTCGAAGGCGCCCTTCGCGCCGCTGGCGAAGTTGAGCACGGTCAGCGCCGAGGCCAGCGCCACGCTGACCAGCACGCCGAAGGTCGGCACCCCGCGCCGCTCCTTCCCGAAGACGGCCGGGAACAGGCCGTCCTTGGCGGCCGCGTACGGCGCCTGGGCGGAGAGCAGGGTCCAGCCGTTGAGGGCGCCGGTCATCGAGACCAGCGCGGCGACGGCGATCGCCGTGCCGCCCCAGGTGCCGCCGAACATGGCGTTCACGGCGTCCGAGAACGGCGCGGCGGAGTGGACGAGCTGCTGGTGCGCCACGGTGCCGAACACCGCGAGGGTGCCGAGCAGGTACACCACCGCCGCACCGGCGGTGCCGAGCACGCTGGCCCGGCCGACGTTGCGCTCCGGGTCACGGACCTCGCCGGCGCTCATCGCGGCCGACTCCACGCCCAGGTAGCTGAACAGCAGGATCGCCGCGGCGGCGGACATCCCGCCGGCCCAGCCCTGGCCGCTGGCGTCGAAGGGCCCGAGGTTCTTCGGGTCGAAGAAGAACAGCCCGCCCACCGCGACCAGCAGCAGCGGGACGAACTTCAGCACGGTGGAGACGAGTTGGACCGCCCCGACGAAGCGGGTGCCGGCCAGGTTGGCCAGCGCCGGCAGCCACTGGAAGGCCAGCGCGGCGGTGATCTCCAGCGGGATGGAGTGGTGCAGCGGCAGCAGCACGTCCAGGTACCCGACGGCGGCCACGGCGAGCGCGGCGTTGCTGACCCAGGTGGTGATCCAGTACGACCAGGCGGACAGGAAGCCGGCGAAGTCCCCGAAGGCCTCGCGGGCGTAGACGTACGGTCCGCCGGTGCGCGGGTTGCGGCGGGCCAGCTGCCCGAAGACCAGCGCCAGCGCGATCGCGCCCACGGTGAGCACCACGAAGGCGACCAGGCTGACCGTGCCGAACGGGGCCACGGCGGCCGGGATCATGAAGATGCCGCCGCCGATGATGTTGCCCATCACCAGGGCGGTGGCGGTCGCCAGCCCGAAGCGGCGGCCGGTCTTCCGCGGCGTCGGGCCGGCCGGTGCGGTGCCGGTGGGCGGGGAGCCGACCGGCCCCGGGGTCTCCGGGCCGCTCGGTCGGGTCGCCTGCCGGGGTGCGGCGGGACTGGTCTGCATGAGGG
>NZ_JBHVET010001037.1:0-2282 GCF_042802135.1 Kitasatospora sp. NPDC057512 | reverse complement strand
GGGCCCGGAGCGGCCCGGCCGTCGGCGCCGACCCCGCGCACGGATGTTAGGTTCCGATGGATGAGCGAGCAGGAAGAGCAGGACCAGCCCATGACTGACGGGCCCTCGAAGCCGGCGATGCGCGAGGCGCTGGTGGCCGCGGCCTTCGAGCTCTTCCTGGAGCGCGGCTTCGAACAGACCACCGTCGACGACATCGTCTCGCTGGCCGGTGTCGGCCGGCGCTCCTTCTTCCGCTACTTCCCGGCCAAGGAGGACGTGGTCTTCCCCGACCACGAGCGCAGCCTCGCCGAGATGACGGAGTTCCTGGAGTCCGGCACCGGCGAGGAGGACCCGGTCAAGCACGCCTGCGACGCCGCCCGCCTGGTCCTGCGGATGTACGCCGAGCAGCCCTCCTTCTCCGTCCAGCGCTACCGGCTGACCCGCAAGGTGCCCGGCCTGCGGGCGTACGAGCTGTCCGTGGTCTGGCGCTACGAGCACACCCTCGCCGCCTACCTGCGCGGCCGCTTCGCCGACCGCCCGGACGGCCCCCTGCGCGCGGACGTGATCGCCGCCGCCGTCGTCTCCGCGCACAACCACGCCCTGCGCACCTGGCTGCGTTCGGGCGGGAAGAGCGACTGGGTGGCCGAGGTGGACGCGGCGATGGCCTTCGTCACGGGCACCTGGGGCGACCGCCCGGCCGAGGCCGCCGTCGAGGGCGAGTCCGAGGACGTCGTGGTCCTGGTCGCCAGCCGCCGGGCGCCGCTGTGGCGGATGGTCCAGAGCATCGAGAGCGCGCTGGGCCCCGACGCCCGCTGAGGCCTGTCGTACGGGCCCGGCGAGGACCCCCGAAGCGCGCCCCGCGCCCGGCCCGGCACGCTCGCCCCCGACCGTCACCCGGACGGCGCAGCCGCGCCCGCCGCGGCCCCGGCTGACGGCCCGTGCGCCGTGCGCGGCTCCCGGTGCCGGGTGAGACTCGGTCGCAGGACGGGGCCTCCCGGGCGGCGGGTGGCCCGGGAGCGCGAGGGAGCGGCGATGCCGACGACGTCCCGGCAGCCGGGCAGCGGCCCGACCCTGCACGAGGTGCTGCTGCACAGGGGCTACCCGCGCCTGCTGATGGTCTCGGCGCTGGTCGGCATCCCGGTCTCGCTGGCGGCCTTCGGCTTCGTCGGCCTGGAGCACGAACTCCAGCACTGGATCTGGGAGAGCCTGCCGGCCGCGGCCGGCTACGGGCGCGCCCCCTGGTGGTGGCCGCTGCCCACGCTGCTGCTGGCCGGCCTGCTGCTCGCCCCGATCGTGACCCGGCTGCCCGGGCGCGGCGGCCACGTCCCGGTGGACGGGCTCGGAGGCCCGCCCACGCCGCCGGTCGCCGTCCCCGGCGTGGTGCTGGCCGCGCTCGCCGGTCTGCCGCTCGGCGTGGTGCTCGGCCCGGAGGCGCCGTTGATGGCGCTCGGCGGCGGACTCGCCCTGCTCGCCGTCCGGTCCGCCCGGCGGGCCGAACAGCCGCAGCTGGTGGCGGTGTTGGGGACGGCGGGGGCGGCGGCCGCGATCTCCACCATCTTCGGCAGCCCGCTGGTGGCCGCCGTGATGCTGATCGAGGCGGCCGGGCTGGGCGGCCCGCAGCTGATCGCGCTGATCCTGCCCAGCCTGCTGGCCGGCGGGGTCGGCGCGCTGGTCTTCACCGGCTTCGGCCACTGGACCGGACTGGCGATCGGCGCGCTCTCGCTGCCGCACGTGCCGAGGAGCGGGGTGCCGGACGCGGGGGACTTCCTCTGGGGCGTCCCGCTGGCCGTCGCGATCGCCGTGGTCTGCGTGGCCGGACAGACCGTCGGTCGCCGGGTGAAGGCCCTCACCACGACCGGCACCGCCCGGAAGACGGCTCTGCGCACCGTGCTGTGCGCGGTCGCCGTCGGCGGCTGCCTCGCCGCGTACGCCCTGCTGACCGGCCGCTCCCCGGAGGAGGCCGCGCTCTCCGGGCAGGCCACCCTGGGCACGCTCGCCGCCGACCCGGCCGCCTGGCCGGTCGGCGCGCTGCTGGCCCTGGTGCTGTGCAAGGGGCTGGGCTGGTCGATCGCCCTCGGCAGCCTGCGCGGCGGCCCGATCTTCCCGGCGATCCTGCTCGGCGCGGCCCTCGGCACGGCCTGCGCGCCGCTGCCGGGCTTCGGTGCCGCGCCCGCCCTGGCCGTCGGCCTCGCGGCCTCCGGTGCCGCCGTCACCGGCCTGCCCGTCACCAGTACGGTCCTCGCGGCCGCCCTGCTCGGCGGCGAGGCGGCGAACTCGATGCCGCTGCTGATCGTGTCCACGGT
>NZ_JBHVET010001036.1:0-2285 GCF_042802135.1 Kitasatospora sp. NPDC057512 | reverse complement strand
GCGCAGTGCCGTCCGGGGCCGTCGGGGCGTCCGGGGATCAGACCTTGAGGTACTTGCGCAGCGTGAAGAACGCGGCCACACCGGCCATGCCCATACCCACCACGATCAGCAGCGGTATCACCGCCAGCACCGAGCCGAGGCCGATGAAGTGGATGAACTGCACCCGGTCGGCCAGCCAGTTCTGGACGAAGAAGTGCCCGCCGATCAGCAGCCCGGAGGCCATCATCGCGCCCAGCAGCGCCGAGAAGGCCGCCTCGGCGATGAACGGCATCTGGACGTAGAAGTTCGACGCACCGACCAGGCGCATGATCCCGGTTTCACGCCGTCGGCTGTACGCCGACACCCGGACGGTGTTGACGATCAGCAACAGCGCGACGAACAGCATCAGCACCATGATCACGAAGGCCGCCGTCTGGAGGCCGTTCAGCAGGCCGAACAGGTTCTCCAGGATCTTCCGCTGGTCCTCGACCGACTTGACGCCGGGCTTGCCGGCGAAGGCGCTCTGGATCACGTCGTACTTGGTCGGGTCGTTGAGCTTGACCCGCCAGGACTGCGGCATGGCGTCCGCGCCCAGGACGGAGATGAGCGGGTTGTCCGGGTTCATCTCCTTCCAGTGCTTGTACGCGTCGGCGGAGCTCTCGTAGGTGGACGACTGGACCACCGAGGTCATCTTGTCCAGCTGGTCCTTGATGTCCTGGACCTGCTGGTCGGTGGCCGCGCCCTTGTCGCACTGGGGCGAGTTCCGGGCGTCCGCCTTGGTGCAGAAGTAGATGCTCACCTCGACCTTGTCGTACCAGTACCCCTTCATGGAGTTCACCTGGTCGCGGACCAGGAGCGAGGAACCGGCGAGGGCGAGGGAGAGCGCGACACTGACCACGACCGCGATGGTCATGGTCAGGTTGCGTCGGAGACCCACACCGATCTCCGACAGGACGAACTGGGCACGCATGCGGGAAACAACTCCAGGGTCGGTACTGCTCCGGGACTGGCGGTTCGGGCCGGCGGCCCTACGGGTCAGCGCTGGTCGGTCAGTGCTGGTACCCGTAGACGCCGCGGGCCTGGTCGCGGACGAGCAGCCCCTTGTCGAGCTCGATGACGCGCTTGCGCATCTGGTCGACGATGGCCTGGTCGTGGGTGGCCATCAGCACCGTGGTGCCGGTGCGGTTGATGCGGTCGAGCAGCTTCATGATGCCGACCGAGTTCTGCGGGTCGAGGTTGCCGGTGGGCTCGTCCGCGATGAGCAGCATCGGACGGTTCACGAAGGCCCGGGCGATCGCCACGCGCTGCTGCTCACCACCGGACAGCTCGCCCGGCATGCGGTCCTCCTTGCCGCCGAGGCCGACCAGCTCCAGCACCTCGGGCACCACCTTGTTGATGGCGCTCTTGGGCTTGCCGATCACCTCCAGGGCGAAGGCGACGTTCTGCGCGACCGTCTTGTTCGGCAGCAGGCGGAAGTCCTGGAAGACGGTGCCCAGCTGGCGGCGCATGTGCGGCACCTTCCAGTTGGACAGCTTGCCGAGGTCCTTGCCCAGCACGTGCACCGCCCCCGTGGTGGGGCGTTCCTCGCGCAGGCACAGGCGCAGGAAGGTGGACTTGCCCGAGCCGGACGAGCCGACCAGGAAGACGAACTCACCCTTCTCGATCTCCAGCGAGACGTTGTCCAGGGCGGGACGGTTCTGCTTGGGATAGGTCTTGGAGACGTTGTCGAATCTGATCACGGCTGCATCACGGAGGCCATCCTAGGCGGCGCCAGTCCTTGGTCGGTCCGCCCCTGGGGCCCGGCCCGGGGGCGGGCGAAGGGAGCGCGGAGGGCCGCTCCCGGACTGGGACCATACGCGAATCGGCGTCCGGCCCGCAGGGGCCGCCCGCGACAACGGTCGCCCCCTGGGGGAGAATGTCCGTTTATGCCCCGAATATCGGGGGCCATCTCACAGCCCGGGAGCCGGAACCGCCGGAACCTGGCAGAGTGGAGGGGGCGACCGCGTCACGGCCGCTCCCCCGTACAGGGCAGTACCTGGAACCAAAGCCCCGTCCGGCGCGTTGGCTGTAGCAGCGAGGAGGAGATCGCATGACCTGCGACCATCTGGTGTGCGCCAACTGCAACGGCCGCGTCAGCGACGGGCGTTGCCCGGTGTGCCGGGCCAACCGGGCCCGGATCCAGGAGCAGCAGAGCCCGTTCGCCGCACTCTCCCCCGCGATGCTGCTGGCCCTGCTGGCCGGGCTGCTCGCGGTGGCGCTGATCGCGCGGCAGGCGCTGGCCTGACACCCCACGAGACGTACGAGGA
>NZ_JBHVET010001035.1:0-2292 GCF_042802135.1 Kitasatospora sp. NPDC057512 | reverse complement strand
TGGTGAGGGTCATCGCGCCATTGTGCCGGGGGTGTTGGCGCGGTGTCAGGAGGCCGGGGCGGCCAGGGTGTCGAGGTGGCGGCGCAGCACCGCGCGCAGCTCGTCCGGGCCGACCAGGTCGGGGTGCTGGACGGCCTGGAGGGTGAGGCCGTCCAGCAGGGCGGAGAGCCGGCGGGTTTCGAGGTCGAGGTCGAGGCCGGGGGCCAGGCCGCCGGCGCGTCGGGACTCGGCGAGGACGTGTCGGACCAGGTCGTCGAGTCCGGTCTGCATCTCGACGGCGCGGGGCCGCAGGTCGGGCCGGGTGCGGGCGGCGGTGACGAAGGAGAGCCAGAGCGCGGACTCCTCCCGGCGCCCGGCGTCCAGCGGGAGGGTCTCGGCGAGCAGCCGGACGGTCCGTTCGCGCCGGTCGGTGCCGGCGGCGGCCGGGTCGAGCAGGGCGGCGGCGTGGGCGCGGATGCGGGCCTCGATCCGCCGGGCCAGCTCGCGCATCGCGAAGATCATCAGCTCCGAGCTGCCGGCGAAGTAGTGCCGCACCGAGCCGACGGCCAGTCCGGCCTCCTCGGCGACGTTGCGCAGGGAGGCGTGCTCCAGCCCCTCCCGGGCCGCGACGCGCAGGACGGCGTCGGCGACGGCCTGGCGGCGCTCGGCGGGGTCGACGATCTTCGGCATGTTGCCGTTATAGCACGACCAAGCTAAATTGCTGATTTAGCACGGTCGAGCTACAAAAATTCGGGGAGGCAGGAATGAACGGCTGGGTGCACGCGGGGCTGATCGCCGTCGTGGTCGTGGTGGTGCTGGTCCGGCGGCTGCGCGGCGAACCGCTCAACGCCCGGGACCTCTTCGCGCCGCCGGTGGTGCTCACCGCCCTCGGTGTGTGGGCGCTCGCCCAGAAGCACGGGCTCGGCGCGGCCGACTACGGCTGGATCGCGGCGGGCGCCGGGCTCGGTGTCGCGCTGGGGGCGGTGCGCGGCGCCACCATCCGGGTCTACGAGCGGGAGGGCGTGCTGTGGCAGCGCTACACCGGGCGGACCTTCCTGGTCGCGGCGGTGTCGCTGGCCGTGATGGCCGGCTTCGCCGCGCTCGCCGCACACTTCGGCCTGGCCGCGGACGCCCGACCGATCCAGCTGTCGATCGGTGTGGGCTTCCTGGGGGAGGCGCTGGTGGTGGGCTTCCGGGCGCTCTCCTCGGGCACGCCGTTCGCGCCGGAGAAGGAGAAGCGGGGCACGAGCCCGCTGGACCGGTTCGGGCGGTAACTTTGGTTGTCATTGGCGAGTTCGGTAACTATAGTTGTCGGCATGACGACCGTGGAGATCACTCCGGAGGAGCGGGCCGCGCTGGCCGAGGCCCTCCTCGACGCGCTCGACCCCCTCGCCGCCGCCGTGCGCGCCCGCGCGACGGGCCTGCCCGTGGAGCGGATGTGGAACGCCGAGCCGGTCGAGGTCGCCCTCTCCGTGCTGTCCGCCTGGAAGCTGGTGGACGCCGAGGTCAAGCGGCTCGCCGCGGGCGCGGCCGCCACCGCGGGTTCCTACGGCGCCAGTTACGAGCAGCTCGGCGCCGCCTGGGGCATCACCCGGCAGGGTGCCCGGAAGAAGTGGCCGGAGGCCGTCAGTCGTCCGGCGGCGCGGCCCGGACTGCTCGAACTGTTCGGCGGAACCGCCGAGT
This sequence comes from Kitasatospora sp. NPDC057512, assembly GCF_042802135.1. Taxonomy (NCBI): domain Bacteria; kingdom Bacillati; phylum Actinomycetota; class Actinomycetes; order Kitasatosporales; family Streptomycetaceae; genus Kitasatospora; species Kitasatospora sp. NPDC057512. The sequence goes on along the minus strand of NZ_JBHVET010001035.1, from coordinate 630 downwards.
TGGCGGAGGACGAGGCCTCCGGCGGCTGGCGCTGGACGGCCACCGGGGCGGACGGCAGCACCGGCGAGGCGGCGGCCGGGCACCGGAGCAGGGAGGAGGCCGCGGCCCACGCCGGGGCCTTCCTCGCGGCGCACCGTCAGGACTGATCCCGCAGCTCCCGGGCGATCAGCTCCGCGAGGTGCAGGGCCCGCCGCCCGTCGGCGAGTTGGGAGATCTGGGTGCGGCAGCTGAAGCCGTCCGCCAGGACCACCGCCTCCGGTCCGGCGGCCCGGATCCCGGGCAGCAGCACCCGCTCCGCGATGGCCTCGGACACCTCGAAGTGGCCCCGCTCGAAGCCGAAGTTGCCCGCCAGGCCGCAGCAACCGGCGTCCAGCAGCCGGTTGTTCAGGCCGAGCCGGGCCTCCAGCCGGCGGTCGGCGGCGCTGCCGAGCACCGCGTGCTGGTGGCAGTGGGTCTGGGTGACGGCGTCCAGCGGGATCCGGGGGAGCGGGGCGTCCGGGGCGAACTCGTCGAGGAACTCGGCGAAGGTGCGGGTGCGGTCGGCGAGCGGGCGGCCCTCCGCGCCGAGCAGCCGGGGCAGCTCCTCGCGGAGGGTGGCGGTGCAGCTGGGGTCCAGGCCGATCACGGTGG
>NZ_JBHVET010001034.1:0-2293 GCF_042802135.1 Kitasatospora sp. NPDC057512 | reverse complement strand
TGTCACGGGTGCCCGCCCACCGGCATGTCTGGCGCGCTTGCGGTACGTCGGCGGACCTCCCCCGAGGACACGGCCGCCGTCCGTCGTTCCCCGGACAGGAGGCCGGGGCTGCGCGCGGAGCGGATGGTGGGTCGGTGGACGGTCCTACTTGGGCGCCTTCTTGCCGGTGACGCCCAGGTACACCAGGGGAGCGAGGTTGGGCTTGAGGTCCTTGACCTTGACGCCCCAGGAGGTGAAGGCCTTCTGGTGCTCGGCCGCCGAGGCGAGCAGCGAGACCAGGGCCCCGGCCACGGCGTTCGGGTCGAGCGACTTGTCGGCCTGACCCTTCGCCTGGAGTTCCCTGACGGCCTCCGCGAGCGGCTTGGCGACCGCGTTGAGGACCGTCATGCGGATCTTGAAGAACCGCTTGTCCCCTTCGGCGGCACCGAGCGTGACCACTCGGAGAATGGCGTCGTTCTTGCGCCAGAAGGCGAGGAATCCGTCGACCAGTTCTTCCGAAGTGGTCGGTCCGGACTTCCCTGCCCAGGACTTTCCAGCCACCAGCTCTTTGAGCTGGTCGGCGTCCTTGGCCATTTCCTCGGCGATTTCGAGGACAGCGCCCTCGACATCCGGGAAGTACTGGTAGAAGGTCGCGGGGGAGGTACCCGCCATACGGGCGACGTCGATGACCTTGACGTCCCGATAGGGCGACGTGCTGAGCATCTCGCGGAGGCAGTCGAGCAGCTTCTGCCGCGTCTCCTGTCCGCGTCGCCCGGCGACGCGACCGTCGACGGTGCGAACTTGTCCTGTCATGCCGTCAGCTTACCGTGGCACGATCTTGGCGCGATTCGGTGATGCGACTATTACTCCGCACGGGGGTTGGTATAGCGGCATGAACCACTTCGGACGGATATTCACCGGGCTTCGAAGCCCCTGTTTGAAGCCCCCCCGTGTGCTTGCGATCTCACAGCGTGACGGCGAGTCCGCTGAGGGGTGGTCGGGTGACAGAGCGTGACGATGACCGAAGAGTGCGATGCCGTCCGGAAGTGGACGGTCCGGGACCCCGCGCGCAAGCCGCCCCCGGAGCGGGCGTCAGGATCCGGCCGTTCCGTCCTCGCTGGTCAGAGGCCTGTCCGGGGCGTCCGCCGGGCCCGGACGAGGTGTTTCGGGGGGTGGGGGAGGTTGGATATGCGCGGGACGGCATTGGAGAATCGGGTCCGGCACCACGCGGCGGGTGCGGACAACGGGGAGGTGGCAGCGGAGTGGACCAGCTGACGGCGCACGATCCGAGGCGGATCGGGCCCTTCGAGGTGCTGGGGCGGCTCGGCGCGGGTGGGATGGGGCTGGTCTACCTGGCGCGTTCCGCGGCCGGGCGGCGGGTGGCCATCAAGACCGTGCGGGGTGAGCTGGCCGAGGACGAGCTGTTCCGGGTCCGCTTCGCCCGGGAGATCGCGGCGGCCAAGACGGTCGGCGGCTTCTACACGGCGGCCGTGGTGGACGCCGACGCGGACGCCCGGGTGCCCTGGCTGGCCACCGCCTACATCCCGGCGCCCTCGCTGGAGGACCTGGTCGAGGAGTGCGGCCCGCTGCCGGTGGAGGCCACCCGCTGGCTGGTCGCCGGCATCGCCGAGGCCCTGGAGTCCATCCACGCGGCCGGGCTGATCCACCGCGACCTCAAGCCCTCCAACGTCCTGGTGGTCGAGGACGGCCCGAAGGTGATCGACTTCGGCATCGCGGCCGGGGTCTCCAGCACCCGGCTCACCATGACCAACGTCGCGGTCGGCACCCCCGCCTACATGTCCCCCGAGCAGGCCCGGGACAGCCGCACCGTCCGGGGCGCCAGCGACGTCTTCTCGCTCGGCTCGCTGATGGTCTTCTGCGCCACCGGGCACCCGCCCTACCGGGGCACCAACCCGGTCGAGACGGTGTTCCAGCTGCTGCGCGAGGAGCCGGACCTGACCGGCATGCCGCCCGAGCTGATGGACCTGGTCCGCCGCTGCATGCAGCAGGCCCCCGAGCGCCGGCCCACCCCGGCGCAGATCCAGACCGAGCTCGCCCCGCACCTCTTCTCCCGGGACGACGCCACCGGCGAGGCCGGGGACTGGCTGCCCGCCCACGCGCTGGAGCTGATCGAGCGCAAGCGGGGCCGGCGCCCGGCCGCCCCGCCGCCGCGCCCGCCGGCCGAGCCGGCCCAGCCGCCCCCGCACCCCCAGGCGCCGCCCCCGCACGTCCCGCCGCAGCACCTCGGCCCGGCCGACCCGCGCACCAACCCGGGCGGGCGGCACGCGCAGCCGCCGGCCGGGCCGGTGCAGAG
>NZ_JBHVET010001033.1:0-2296 GCF_042802135.1 Kitasatospora sp. NPDC057512 | reverse complement strand
GCGCCCGACGGGCCACGGGCCGGCGTGCTGGTGTGCGGGCTGTGCCCCGGCTTGGGGCGCGCGCTCGCCGAGGTGTGCTGGGCGTCGGGCGTCGCGCCGCCCCCGGCACCGGGCGCGGCCGTCGCCGTGCCCGGCCCGGTCACCGGGACCGCCGCACCCGGGGTGGGCGGCGGCAGCGGGGACGGCGCCGGCGTGACCGGCGACGGGGAGACCGGCAGCAGCCGCGCCGCCGCCGAGTCCGAGGCGGTGGGTGAGGCGTCCGGCAGCGCCGCCACGCTGAGCTCGTCACCCGACCCGGGCCCGCACATCGCCAGGACGGAGGCCAGTACGGCGCCCGTGCCGACCATCGCGGCCGTCCAGGCCTTGCGGGACAGGCGCCTCGGCGGTGTGGCGGTGGACCACGGCGGTAGCGGATCCGTCGGAACCGGCGGCGGCTGCCATGCGTTCTGCGGCCACTGCCACTGCCCTCCGGTGGGCTGCCCAGTCATGTGCTCGTCCTTCCAGCGGCCCCCCTAGAACCTTGCTGTGCTCAACGAGCGCGCCGACGCCGGGACATGACCCGGAAGAGGGGTCTGGACGGGCGTTGATTGCCACCGCGCCACATGCTGGGGGGCATGGAGACCAACAGCACGTCCACCCCCCTGGTCGAGGTGGCCGAGTTCCGCACCGACAGCCGTTACCGCCTCGTCCGCTTCGAGGGCCACGGCTGGGAGCCGCTCGCACCGGAGGAGTTCGAGCCGCGCGTCCACCAGCTCTTCCCCGACCTCGACCCGCGCGACCCCCAACGGGTCCACTGGGCCGACCGCCCCTGGGAATGGCCCACCTGGCACCCCGGCGAGGCCTGAACGCGGTCTGACGAGGGCCGAACGCGCTCTGCCGGGCCCTGAACGCGGTCTGACGGGCCCGAACCGGTTTGACGAGGCCTGAACGGCTCGGCGCGGGAGCAGCGCCCCGCGACTTCGTTACGCTGAGCGGGTGAGTGTGGATCACTTCTGGCGCCGCCTGCCGGGTCAGGCCGTGGAGACCTGCTCGCCGGAGGAACTCGGCGAACTCGTGCCCCGCGACCGCGATCTCCGGTACGACCGGCTGGCCGCCGCCGGGCTCGCCCTCGGCGTGCGGCGCACCGCCGTCCTGATGGAACTCGCGCTCACCGAGAACGGGCTGCACCCCGACCCGGCCGCCCGACTGCCCGTCTACGGCGGCGGACGGCACGAACCGGACGGGGCGCTGCCGGGCGGCGCCATGCCGGTGCTGCGCCCGGAACAGGTCGTGGCGGCCGCCGCCTTCCTGCGCGGCTCGGCGCTCGGTGAACTCGTCCGCCAGCAGAACAGCGTGCTCGCCCGTACGGCCGCGCACCTCGGGTACCCGACGCCCTGGTCCGAGACCTGGGCGGCGCTCGTCGTCCACGACCTGCGCGAGCTGCGGGACTTCTTCGCGAGCGCGGCCGCCGCCGGGGACGCGGTGGTCGTCCGGGAGGCCGAGGCGACGGGCCGGCCGGGCACGGCGTCGCGGCGGGGCAACTCGCCGTCCAGCACGGGGGCGTGAGCGCCGGCCCCGTCCCCTACGGGCGAACTGATCTGGGCCCGTGGCCATTTCGGTCGGTACCGGCTCGACGGGCCCGGCGGCCGGTTCGTCGGCGGCGACCACACCCTCGATCCTCCGGGGCCACGGCAGGCGGCATTCGCGCCGTGTGCGGAGGAAGCCCCGATTGTCCGTGATTCGGGCGAGGCCGAAGGGCGGCGACACCGCCCCGGGGCCGTCGGCACGATGGCTGTGCCGGGCCGGGGGAACACCGGCCGGAGACCGCGGGGGATGGTCTCCGGCCGGTCCCGCACCGTACCGGACCGGCGTCCTGCCGGGTGCCGCCACCGTGCACCCGCCTTCCCGACGACCCCTGAAAGGGGACAGCCCCATGAAGAGGATCACCGCCGCCCTCGGCGTCGCCGCACTCGCGCTCTCCATCGGCGTCGCCGCCGCGCCCGCCGCCTCCGCGCAGGCGTCCGTGCGGTGCAACTACACCAGCAGCGAGCCGTTCCTGTCCTACGGCGACAACTCGACGGCCGTCAAGCAGCTCCAGTGCGAGCTCTACAACTCGCTGAAGGACAGCTACCTGACCCGCGACGGCATCTTCGGCGGCGGCACGCTGAGCGACGTGAAGAAGTTCCAGGGCTGTGTCGGCCTCCCGAAGGACGGCCTGGTCGGCCCCAAGACCTGGGCGCAGCTCGACAAGTGGACCGCGCGCTCCGGCTTCGCCTGCTGACGCCCGGTCGACCGAGGCCCGGCCCCGCCCGCACCG
>NZ_JBHVET010001032.1:0-2297 GCF_042802135.1 Kitasatospora sp. NPDC057512 | reverse complement strand
GCCGGACACCTGTGAGGGTGTCCGGGGCTCACCGCCGTCCGGAGCTGTAGTGCGCGCTCGGCTCAGAGGGTGCGGTTGCGGCCCGCGCCCCAGCCGGCCGCGCCGACCACCAGGACCAGCACCAGCATCAGCACCAGGGGGGTCTCCCAACCGCCGGTCAGCTGGCGCAGCGCACCCGCGCCGACCGGGCCGGCCGCCGCGACCAGGTAGCCGATCGCCTGCGACATCCCGCCCAGCTGGGCGGCACCGGCCGCGGTGCTGGTGCGCAGCACGATGAACGCCAGGCCCAGGCCCAGCGAACCGCCCTGGGCCACACCCAGGATCGTCGCCGACACCCACGCGGCGGAGACCGGCGCGACCAGCAGCATCGCGATGCCCAGCCCGTTCAGGGCGACCATGACCACCGCCAGCGCGCGCTGGCTGGTCATCCGGCCGGCCATCAGCGGCACCAGGAAGGCGCCCGCCACCTGCACCAGGTTGGAGAAGGCGAAGACCAGTCCGGCCTGGCCGCGGTCCATGCCGTGCTCGGCCAGGATGGTCGGCATCCACGCGACCAGGGTGTAGACCAGCAGCGACGAGATGCCCATGAAGAGGCTGATCTGCCAGGCCAGCGCGGACTTCCAGATCCCCTCGATCGGCTTGGCCGGCGCGGCGGCCGCGGCCACCGCCCCCTGCCGCTCCTGGCGGGAGCGCAGCACCTGCGGCAGCCAGGCCACCGCCGCGACCAGCGCGAGCAGTGACCAGGCGCCGAGCGAGGCCCGCCAGCCGCCGCCGAGCGCGTGCTCCAGCGGGACGGAGGTGCCGGCCGCGAGCGTGGCGCCGACCAGCATGGTGGTCGAGTAGACGCCGGTCATGGTGGCCGCGCGGTCCGGGAACTCGCGCTTGACCAGGCCCGGCATCGACACGTTCAGCACCGCGATCGCCACGCCGATCACCACGCAGCCCGCGTACAGGGCCGCCACCGAGGGCAGCACCCGCAGCAGCACGCCCGCGCCCAGCACCAGCACCGCGCCGAGCACCACCCGCTCGGCGCCGAAGCGGCGGGTCAGCCGGGGGGTGAGCGGGGCGCCGACGCCCTGGAACAGCACCGGGACGGTGGTGATCAGACCGCTCGCGGTGGCGGAGAGGCCGAAGGTCCGCTGGATCTCGCCGACCATCGGGGAGACCGCGGCCAGGCAGGCGCGCATGTTCAGCGCGACCAGCACGATGCCGGTCAGCAGCAGCAGCGGATGGGCCAGCCGGGCGCGGCCGGGGAGCGGGGCAGGAGCGGTGACAACCGGCTGCTGGGCACGGGTGACGGCCATGGGTGTGCTGTTCTTTCGTGAATGTGCGTGGGAAGCGGACGGCGGAAGGGAGGCTCGCGCCGTCCTACTTCCGGGCCGCGATGGCCGCGAGCAGCTGCTCGACGGCCGCGGTCGGGCCGGCGAGCAGCGCACGACACGCCGCCTCGGCCCGGTCCGGGTCACCGCTCTCGATCGCGTCGACCAGCGCCTCGTGGGTGGCCACGACCGCCTCGGGCATGTCGTGGTCGCCGAAGGCGGAGGTCATCGCCTCGCGGACGGAGGCGCCGAAGTAGCGGTACACCTCGGCCAGCGCGGGGTTGTGCGCGGCCTGGACGACGGCGGTGTGGAACTCCAGGTCGTGCTCGACGGTGGCCTCGCGGCTCGCCCGCTCGGGGTGCGCCGCGAACACCTCGGCCTCACGGGCCAGCGCGGCGCGCATCCGCCGGACGTCCTCGGGGGTGTGCCGCAGCGCGGCCAGCCGGGCGCCCTCGGTCTCCAGCGCCGCACGGACCTCCAGGACGTCCCGGATGCCCGAGCGCTGGACGCCGCGCAGCACGGACGCCGGATCGCTGGTGGAGCGGACGAAGGTCCCCTCGCCCTGCCGGGAGACCAGCATCCCGGCGTGCACCAGCACCCGGATCGCCTCCCGCACGGTGTTCCGCCCGACGCGCAGCTGCTCGGCCAGCTCGTGCTCGGTGGGGATCCGCGACCCGACCGGCCACGCCCCGCCCGCCAGCTGCTCCCGCAACTGCTCGATCGCGGTGTCCACCAGGGAACGCCGCCCGGCTGCCTGCAGACCGCCGCTCATACCGGACCTCCCTTCGCACCGCACACGTCGACACCAGTCGTCGGTCATCCTACAACCGCTTGCCCGGTCATCCTACAACCCGCCCCTGACCAGCCCCTGAACCCCCGATCGGCCTCACCCCACCCGACATGTCCGCCTGGGGCCCCGCCCCGGACCTCCGGGCGCGCCTCCTCCTCAGACAGCAAATCCCCGCGCCCCGGCAGGGG
>NZ_JBHVET010001031.1:0-2305 GCF_042802135.1 Kitasatospora sp. NPDC057512 | reverse complement strand
GCACCAGGGTCCGGCGTACCTCCCGCGCCGGACCCTGGTGCTGCGTGAGTCAGATGAGATCGAAGTCGAACATGCCGGTTGCTGCGGCAGCGATGAAGGAGCTGTGGGCTGCAGCGCTGAAGGCTAGCGCGGGGCCTGCGGGGTCCTTCGAGTCGCGTACGTATCGGATGTCTCCGCTGGTGGCCATCTCAAGGCAGTCGCCGTTGCCGCCGCTGTGAGTGCTCTTCTTCCACCTGATCGTCAGGATGGTGGAGTTGGGGACGAATGTCACTTCAGCCTGTCTTTCTGTGCGGTGATGAACTCAAGCGACTGGTCAAGTGACCAGGCCTCGGCGACGATGTCGCGGAACGCTCGGTCGAAGACGGTGACGCGCTCGGGTTCCTCGACCCACTCACTGGTCAGCAGCCCCTCCAGCAGCACTACGTCGAGATTGCCGTTGGGGAAGCCGAGGACGGAGAACGGGCCGTTCATGCCCTGGTGAACACCGGTCTCCGACGGCATCACCTGGATGGTGATGTTGGGAAGCACCGCGAGCTCAAGCAGCTTCTCCAACTGTTCGCGCATCGTCTGAGCGCCCCCGACCAGACTGCGAATCGCTGTCTCGTGGATGACCGCCTGCATCTCCACCGGCTTGGGCTGGGTGAGGATGGCCTGACGTTCCCTTCGGATCCGGACGCGCGCCTCCACGTCCTCCGAAGTCGCCCCGATCGCCAGCCGGCTGTGGACCGCGCGAGCGTAGCCCGCCGTCTGGAACAGGCCCGGGATGAGCTGTACCTGGTAGGTCCGGAACGTGGTGGCGTCTTCCTCCAGGCTGATCTGGTCGGCCAGCCATGGCGACAGGACCTCCCCGTAGTTGAGCCACCACCCGCGCTTCTTCCCGTCTCGGGCGACTGCCACAAGCGACTCGACAAGCTGCTCGTCGCACTCGTACATCTGAGCCAGCACCCGGACGTCGGCCGGCTTGGCAGCCGACCTGGCCAGCTCTATCCGTGACAACTTCGCGCTGGTGATGCCCGTGGCCTGCTCGACGTCCTCCAGCGTGAGGTGTCGCGTCTCTCTGATCGTACGGAGCTGGCGGCCGAGTTGGCGCTGCCGAACCGTGGCTTCCGCCATGGGTACCCCCAATTCTCGCTATCCAGGCCTGGGTGGCCAGTGTGCCCCGTCAGTCGCGTGGGTCGCCAGCAGCTCCCTGCTCGACATGGCAGCAACTCTCATCACCAAATGAGAATTCATAAATTTCGCGGATGGGCTTGCACTGACGAGGGATCAGCCACCATGCTCAATGTCACGGACCGCAGGGGCACGCCTTCGGTGAGTGACCGGCGGCCGTAACGCCTGAGCACGCGTAGAACGACGGCGAGCGAGACACCTTGCCGCGTCGTGCGGTCGGTTGACCGCTTCCCCGAACACCTGCCGAGAGCCTCGACGGGTGGCTCCCAGCGGAGGTATGCCGTGTATGCCGCAAACAGTGAAAGCTCCGCCGACGAGGCCCGGGGGCCGGACACCCGCCTCACGGCCGACATCGAGTTCCCTGCCGAACGGGAGCGGATCGGCGATCTCCGCCGCTGGGCGAGGACGGTGCTGCCGACGCTCGGCCTGGACGGTCGTCAGCAGGACGCCGTGCTGGACGACGTGCAGCTCGTGCTGAGCGAACTCGGCACGAACGCCGTCGTGCACGGCTGTGGCGGCGAGCGGCCGGACGTGATGCTGACCGCCTGCCTGCGATACGACACGGGTGTGCTGCGGGTGTCCGTGACCGACCCGGGGCTCGGCCGCCCCGAGTACCGGTCGGCCACCAACGAGGCGACCTGCGGACGCGGGCTGATGCTCGTCACGGCGGTCGTGTCCCGCTTCGGCGTCGAGGAGCTCCCCCAGGGCGGCAAGGAGATCTGGGCGGAGATCGGGCTTCCCGAGCAGGTGCGTCCGGCGGCCGCCGTGGGCGAGCAGGTCAGCCTGCGGGTCGCGGCGCCACGCGCGGACGCACTCGTGCGGGAGTTCCGGCCTCGGCCCGCCGTGGGCCGGCCGCCCGGGCAGCCGGCGCCCGACCGAATACCGGCGTGACCGGCGCCTCGTAGGCCTCCGGTAGCACCTGCTGCCTCCGCGCGCGGCTGCCTGCGCGCACTGGTGCCACCGCACTCCGGAACACTCGCCCGGGAACGACACGGCGGCGGGTGACGGAAGAGCACCATCCCGCCCGCACGGGGCGTGCACGCTCACCACGTCCAGGGCCGCTTCCCTCGCTCCCTCCGGGAGAGGGCAGGCCCGGACACCCACAGGGCCCCGTACGAGAGGTGCGGTCCTGCGG
>NZ_JBHVET010001030.1:0-2308 GCF_042802135.1 Kitasatospora sp. NPDC057512 | reverse complement strand
GGGACCCTCCTCAGTCCTCAAGCTCCCGGGTGATCTTCGAGCGTGAGGGGGCCCAGACACGTCCCGGCAGGAAGCCTTCCTCGCCGACGTCGTCCAGGTTCATCGCCACGTAGTGCGCCGAGGCGTCGCAGTCCACGTCCGCCTCCTTGAAGAACGTCACGCTGCCGGGGTCCAGGTGGAAGTTCCAGTCCGGGTTGTGGTCCGCCTTTTCCGCGACGACCAGTCCCTGGACATGGACCTCGGAGGTCTCGGCTCCCGAGAGGATGTCCCGGGCCTGCCTGATCTTCTCGTCGTCGTCGAGTCGGAAGATGAACTCGTCGTCGTTCGGGGCTGCTTCGAGGCCGAAGCGGACGATCGCCATGGCGCACTCCCTTGCGGGTCGGGTCGAGGGCTCCTGACGCTATCGGCCTTCGAAGATCGTGCTCAATCGCCCAACCAGGTACGGATTCCAGGCCCATCCCAACCTTTCACCGCCTGAACCACCTCTGGCCCCCGACGAGCGGGCGGGGCCGTGTCCGCTCCCGCCGCCGCTCAGGCGACGGCGCGACCGAGGTGGGCGGCCAGGCGGTCGAGGGCGGTCGCGCCGTGGGGCACGGGCCGGGGCGGGGCGAAGGAGCCGCCTTCCGTCCGCGGCAGGCCCGCGTAGATCTCCCGCACCACGGGCATGGCCGCCGTCGCGATGTCCGGGACCAGGTCGCGCGGGCGTCCGATGGCTTCGGCCAAGTCCCAGCCGTGGACCAGCATTTCGATGACCAGCTGCTCGACTAGCCGCCGCCCCGGCGCCGGCCCGTACCGCCGGTCGAGCATGCCGGGCCGGCGGAAGGCCGTCAGCGTCCCCTGCGCGGCGGTCCGGAACGCCGCGACATGGTCACCGCCCAGATGATCCGCGGCCGCATCGGCCCGGGGCCGCCCCTCCGCCAGGCCGGCCCACATCAGGTTCTCCCAGACCAGGTGGCCGAGCAGGGCGCGAACGTCCCAGTCGGCGCACGGCGTCGGCCCGTCGAGACGGCTCGGGTCGACGGCGCCGACGAGGTCGCCCACCGCCTGGAGGACTCGCTCGCAGGCGGTGATCAGACCCACCGGCGCCCAGGCCTCGGCTCCGGAGTCGTACAGCGCGTCGAGTTCGGCGGCGCGGGATCCGGGCTCGGGATTGGCGCGCAGGGCGGTCTTCAGCCAGTTGCCCGCCGTCTCCAGACTCGGCCGCGCCGGTTGGCCGTTGATGACGCACAGCAGCTGCCAGTACCGCTCGACGCACGGGGCGGAGACGACGCCGAGCTGTTCGAGCAGCAGGCGCCGAGCCGGCGCGCCGTCGGTGCGGACCCCGTCGACGGTCCGCGCCTGGGTGGGGAGCCACTCCTCGACGACGGCCGCGACGACGGGTTCCGCAGCGGGCGAGTCCGGCGCGATCCCTTCCCGGACGGCCTCGTCCACCCGCCCCGTCCAGTAGTCGGTGACCCGCCGTGCCTCCTGAAGTGTGGCGTCGTCGTGCTCGCCAGGGGCGTGTTCGGCCGCGTACTGCGCCATGCGCCGCATCGTGGCCTGCAGTTCGGGATCGGCCACCAGCTCGCCCAGTTCGATCCAGGCGTCGACCTGCGCGTCCGTAGGGTCCTCGGGCAGCTCCGGGGTGGTGGCCAGCAGGCCACTGCGGTAGGTCGGCACGTCCAGGCCCGCGAGCGTGCGGGTCACGAACTCGTGGATGGTCTTCCGGCGTTCGGCGGCGGACAGTCGGACGGTTCGGTTCATGAAGGCGAGTCCTTCGGCAGTGGTTTCGCGGCGGGCGGCGGAGCGCAGGACCGCCTGTTGCGCGCGCAGCAGGCGGATCCGCGTCTCCAGCACGTCGACGTGGACCGCGGCCACCTCCGCCAAGGTGTGCTCCCGGTCGAGGACTTCGCGGATCGCCGGCAGGCCGAGCCCGAGGTCCCGCAGCGTCCGGGCCAGCTCCAGACGGGCCACGGACTCCGTGTCGTAGACCCGGTATCCGGCGGCCGTGCGCCGGGCCGGTGGCACGAGCCCCAGGTCGGACCAGTGCCGGACGAGCTTCACCGACAGCCCGGTCTTCCGCGCGACCTCTCCGATGCTCCACAGCACCCTGTCGTCGACGTGCATGCGCCCCACCCTCGGCTCTCCCACGGTGGGAGAGTCAACCAAGCCGGGAACCCTCGCCCACCGCACGCGTTCACCGTCGCCCCCCGCCCCGCAGTCGGCCCGGAAATGCGAAGAACCCCCATCCGGGTCCCGGATGGGGGTTCTTCTGAAGAATTGTTCGGCGGCGTCCTACTCTCCCACAGGGTCCCCCCTGCAGTACCAT
>NZ_JBHVET010001029.1:0-2315 GCF_042802135.1 Kitasatospora sp. NPDC057512 | reverse complement strand
CTGTAAATCTGTCGCGCAAGCTACGCAGGTTCGAACCCTGCACCAGCCACAGGATAGAGAAACAGCCCCCGATCTGCGGAAACGCGGATCGGGGGCTGTTTCGTTTTGCCCGGGTGGCCCTGCCCGGGGGCGGGGGAGCGGGGAGTCGGGAGGGCGGGCGCCGGGCCGACTTATTGCACATTGCTTGCAATTACGGGTGCCAGGCAGCAGAGTGGGGCCCGGGGGTGGGAGTCCTTCGACAGAGCTGATCGTCTTCCCAGCCGGCGACCGCCGGGACAAACGGCTCGCCCCACCCCCGCCAACAGCCACCCGACGGAGGCCGGCGCGGCGTGACGGCCGCGTCAAGGGCGCGTCAAGGCCGCTCGTGGCGGCGTCAGGAACGCGTAGGGGCCCGGCGGGCGACGGGCGCGTGGACCGCAGGATCGGACCAACTACCGACTGCGGAGGTCCCGTCCGATGTCCAGCGCCATCACCACCCCGGCCGTGACGGCCGACTCCGAGCCGCCTGGCACCGGTGCGGGAGACGAGCGGCACCGGCTCAGCGCGCTCGGCGGGCTGGCCGCGCTCTCGCTGGACGCCATGGCCTCGGTCGCGTACGGGCCGGAGTCGATCGTGCTGGTGCTGGCCGCCGCCGGGGCGTACGGGCTGGGCTTCACGCTGCCGGTCACCGCGGCGATCGCCCTGTTGCTGGCGGTGCTGGTGGCCTCCTACCGGCAGGTGATCGCGGCGTTCCCGGACGGCGGCGGCGCCTACGCGGTGGCCAAGGCGCACCTCGGCCGCCGGACCGCGCTGACCGCGGCCGCCTCGCTGGTCGTCGACTACGTGCTGAACGTCGCGGTCTCGGTCACCGCCGGCGTCGCCGCGCTCACCTCGGCCGTCCCGGGCCTGTACGACGACCGGGTCTGGCTCTGCCTGGGCGTGCTCGCGCTGGTCACCGCGGTGAACCTGCGCGGGATCGCCGAGTCGGCGCGCTGGTTCATGGCGCCGACGGCCGTCTTCGTGCTCTCCATCCTGGCGATCGTCGTGGTCGGCCTGTTCCGGGACGCCCCGGCCAGCACCGCGGCCGCCGCCGGCCACGCCTCGACGCTCGCCGAGAACGCCACCACCGTCGGCGCGCTGCTGCTGCTCAAGGCGTTCGCGGCCGGCTGCTCCGCGCTGACCGGGGTGGAGGCGGTGGCCAACGCCGTCCCCTCCTTCCGCACCCCGCGGGTCAGGCGCGCCCAGCACACCGAGGTCGCGCTCGGCGCCCTGCTCGGCGTGATGCTGATCGGACTGGCCGTGCTGATCGGCCGTTTCCACCTCCAGCCGGTCGAGGGCGTCACCGTGCTCGCCCAGCTCGCCGACGCCTCGCTCGGCCACGGCTTCGGCTTCTACGTCGTCCAGTTCGCCACCGTGGTGCTGCTCGGGCTGGCCGCCAACACCTCCTTCGGCGGGCTGCCGGTGCTGCTCGACCTGCTCGCCCGGGACAACCACCTCCCGCACCTGTTCGCGCTGCGCGCCGACCGCCAGGTGTACCGGTACGGCGTGCTGTTCCTGGCCGCGGTGTCGGCGGCGCTGCTGGCCGGCTCCGGCGGGGACGTCAACAGCCTGGTGCCGCTGTTCTCGATCGGCGTGTTCGTCGGCTTCACCATCTGCCAGGTCGGCATGGTCCGGCACTGGCTGCTGCACCGGCCGTCCGGCTGGCGGTGGAAGGCCGCGCTGAACGGCTTCGGGGCGCTGCTCACCGGCGTCGCGGCGCTGATCGTCACCGGCACCAAGTTCACCGAGGGCGCCTGGGGCATCGTGGTGGCCCTGCCGCTGCTGGTGGTGCTGTTCGAGGCGGTCCACCGCAGTTACGGGCGGATCGGCGAGCGGCTGGAGCTGGGCCGGGTGCCCGGCCCGGTGACCAGGCAGCGCAGCCTGGTCGTCGTCCCGGTGACCGCGATCACCCGGTTGACCAGGGACGGCCTGTCGGCGGCGCTCTCGCTCGGCGACGAGGTCATGGCGGTGACCGTGGTGCACGAGCCGGCCGCCGCCGAGGCGCTGCGCCGGGACTGGGAGCTGTGGCGGCCGGGCGTGCCGCTGGTGGAGATCCCGGACGTTCACCGCCGGTTGGGCCGGCCGATCGCCGACTTCGTCAACGAGCTGGGGGCGGAGCACGCCTATGACCGGCTCACCGTGCTGATCCCCGAGGTGGAGCCGGCCCGCTGGTGGCAGCGGGCGCTCCAGAACCGGCGCGGCGCCGTGATCGACCGCGCCCTGCGGCGGCACACCGACGCGGTGGTCTGCCGGCTGCGCATGCGGATGTGACCAGGGGGACGGGTACGGAACGGCCC